>NZ_JADEXI010000061.1:0-13700 GCF_015207185.1 Microcystis sp. LEGE 08355
TTTAACTTCTCCACTTTTTTCTAAAAATTCTCGCCATTCATATAAGGTTTTATGAGAAGTTTCAAGACAAACAAAAATAAAATTATAACCTTGTTTTAGAGCTAACTCACAGATAGGTTGGCGAGAGTATAAGTCATCTCCTAACAGGGTTACAGGATAACCATACTTCTTTTGATGATTCTTATCTAACCATCTTTTAACAGCCGCATTTTCACAATCTTGTTTTTGCTGCCCATCTTGTTTTTTAATAAATTCTGGTTCTAAATTAATCACTTGTTTTTGCTCAGGAGAAACCACAATTGGCGTGACGCAACCATGAAAATAAGTTGTCGTTCCCTTACGATGATTGCGGCAATTACAATGGGGACAACTAATTTTCTTTGAAGAAAAATATTCCGTACCATCTAAAGCTATTAAAATTTCCTCATCTAAGTAGAAAAAATTTTTAATAACTCCCTGTTTTTTTAACCATTGATAGACTTGTTGAAAAGAGCCAAATATTGTGGCAGCTGGGATAGGAGCTAACAGGTTTCTGATTTGATGATCACCAGGTATTTTTTTGATACCAAATAAACTTGAAGCATTATCTTTTCCCTTACTAATTTTCAGTTGATGCTCTAAAAAAGAAGGTGACTGAGTAAAAAAAACCGAAAAAGCCGCCTTAACTGCATCTTCTACCTGATATTTGGTATTGTTTCCTGGTTTTCTGTCATCGGGTAAGTCATGTAATTCTTGAACTAAAAATTGTATTAATTCAGGAATTTCTCAAGTCACAGCCTTTTTCGTCATCGCAGAACAGTTTGATTAATTAATATTTCCAACTTAATAATTTTACCTCAACAGACAACAATCATCAATTTTTATTTGGTTCTCTTTCTGATGTAGAGAACTTTTGTTCTAGATTTCTCCCATCTTTCAAATATTTTGAGTATAAATACTCTATATACTCACTTCTCTGCGATGCAGTCGCACTCGCAGGAGCGCATTTTGTAGCTTGCTTAAAGCTTTGTTTCTGTCTGTATCACTTGTTACTTTTTAAAATGAGAATTGCTGGGAATTACGGTTAGGAACTTTTTCTATGTACATGACCACTATTTTAGCAAATGGAGAGAATTTTTATCCATTAAGAAATATTACAAATTACATGGGTACATCAAGAAATGTTAAGGGCTATATCCATTGATGGATAAGGGTTTTGGCTGTTATAGTATATATATATATGGGGGAAAGTTCAGGTATTAGCTAAGGCAGGATCGGGCCAATCTTCATCTAAAATACCGAGGGTATCCTTACCATCTTTAGGCTGTTTTGTCCAGTATCTAACGATACGATATTGTCGCCATTGTTCATTAACTAGATGTTCAAAAGCCAGTTCAATTCTAGCTTGATCGATGAGGGAAGCTTGATTATTAACTGCCTGACTAAGAAACTCGGCATAACTTAAATTATTGCGAGTAGAACACTTCGCCCGCGCACCGTACAAAGCCAAACGAATCGCATCCATTAAAGTAGTTTTACCGCCCCCATTCATGCCTCCTAAAAGGATAATCGGACAGGGATTGTTATCTTTTTCAGGACGTAAATTAATCACTTGACGACCAGCGTAGGGTCCGAAATTTTGCAAAACTAATTCAGTAAAAATCATTAACAGTCAGGGGTGAGGAGCGGTAATTTCTATCCTAGACAAGTATAACAAGCGATCGGAGCTAATCTCCCTATTTTCGGCTTGTGGGATCGGCAGACTAGGGAGAAAGTAAAATAGAGACGTTGGGGGCAACGTCTCTAGGAAATTTAGCAAAATGTCTAATTTTTATTTAATTTTGCTTTTTCTCAGGCGTGTTAGGGAGAAAATACCGACTAGGGTCAAGAGGGCGAGAACATTATCCGCTTCTGGAGTAGTAACGCCACCGTTGATAAAGAATTGAGAGCGGTTCCAAACACTTCCCCCCACCCTGCGACCTAAAATTCTGCCTTGAATATCGCCGTCGAGGAAGTGAATACCGCCATAACGACGAGAAATACCGGCTTCGTCGGCCGCTTCTGAGAAAGTATCCCAAGAAAGAGTTACCGGACTACTCGGAGTGATGCCCGGTTCAAAAGCTGAAGTACCGGGGGCAAAGGTGACAGAACCACCAAAAACATCACTACCAGTGAAAAGACGCAGGATTTCCGCCCCAGCGGCACTAAAGGCACTATGGCCAGAGGTATATTCGGCGAAGGGGGGCGAAGGAGGACCAAAGGGATTCTGGTAGGTGAGAAATTGGGTAGCGGGAATAGTGATTGTGCCTAAACCGGGGCCGCCCCAAGCGTTAATTTCAAAGACTCCATCGCCGTTATTGTCAGTCCCGATTAAACCCAAGCGACCTAACTCGCGAATCACGCGCACGGGACGGGCAGAATTATAGGATAGTTTCGCTTCCCAGGTGGCAATCCCCGCGTCCATGACTGCATTACCGAGGGCGAAGAATAACTGCACATCTTCGTCGAGAGTATTATTATCCCGCTGGGAGATATCTTGCCCGAACTCCATCCATGTACCCGGAGGGAAGGGGGTTCCAGGGCCATCTTCCCAAAATTCGGCGATTAGTTTCTGTTCGTCGGTGAGATTGGCACTGAATGCCACCACATCAACCGCCTGCTGGATGAAAGCGGGATTGATATCTACTCCCACTAATGCAGCACTAATAGGAACAACCGTACCATCAGCCCTGGTGATCGTTCCCGCCTGTAAATCCGCCGAAGCGTTGGAATCTAACAGAAAAGGAGGGATAATTTCAGGGGGACGATATTGTGCATTATCGGTTAAAGAGAAGGATTCTACCGTTCCCCAGTGAGGGGTCAGATATTTCTGTAGGGGTGAACCAGAATCGATGGGAACACTCTCCGGAGTCCAGAGTTCGATATCGACCACTTGAGTGGGAGTGTTGGGGGTGCTGTAACCGATGGTATCAACGTAGTTGTTTAACTGATTGGAACCGTCATTACGACGGGCATTCATCAGTGTGGCGGCGATGGTGTTACCGATTCCCGCTGCCGTAGTGGTATCGGTGCTGGTATTGTTGGGGTCGTAACCGAGACTATTCATCCGAGCAGTCAAATTAGCCGTTTGTGTGGGTAGCAGTTCCGTTAACACCCGATAGGCGGCAAAACTAATCGCTTCCTGTTTATTGGCCTGAGTATTTTCGCTCGTAGGACGTTGTAAAGTATCTCCCAGAACGGTACTAATGGGGGTAGCTTCGTAGGCTGACCAAGCATCGTACATAGCAGTGCCAAGGATGCCATAGAGCCGAGAAGCTACCGTTGGTCCCTGGGGTTGATTTCTAACACCTTGAGTGGCTGCACCAATCCAATCACTGGCCACCGTGACCGCTTGAG
The DNA here is from genome assembly GCF_015207185.1 of Microcystis sp. LEGE 08355. Lineage (NCBI taxonomy): Bacteria > Bacillati > Cyanobacteriota > Cyanophyceae > Chroococcales > Microcystaceae > Microcystis > Microcystis sp. LEGE 08355. The sequence continues at coordinate 3,376 of NZ_JADEXI010000061.1, forward strand.
CAGATGATACTGGCAGCAAGGCAGTGGAAGCAATCCCTAAAGGAAAAAGGGTTAAAGAGAGTATTTTTTTGTACATGACCAGCAAATGGCAATAAATAGGGTTTGCTGAAAAAGTCATTGAAAAGTACAGGTCTCTTAATGGGACTTAAACAAATTTCAAGCCCAAACAAAGCCTAAACTGGCTTTGTAAGCGGCAAACACATCCCGATTCTCGGTCAGCCACTCAAAGAAACGGAAAGACATCGCTGTCCGAAAAGCTTCCAAGGCTTCCACAAAAGTGTTTAAAGGTCGATTCGCCCACTGCCTTTGCAATCCCCCAGTTAACTTATGCCACAGGATAAATGTATAGGCACAAAACACCAGGATAAAATGACGAAGTAAGCTTCGTTTATCCCTGACTTGGTATTCCCTTAACCCTAACCATCCTTTGGCTTCTCGGTAGAATACTTCCACCCAATTTCTTTCGGTGTAAGTCTTGACTATCCACGACGCTGTTACTGTATCTGCCTCAACTACATTGGTGATGAAATAGTCCACCTCTGTGGCTTTTTCCATTGAACTTGCATTCATGACGATAGCCAAGTTCCTTTCTCCTTCTAGTTGAGATATTTTCGCTCTGAATACCGCTACCCAAACCGTTTTTTCTTGATCTAGATTTAGGGTGATTTTCTCCCAATCCTTTTCTGATAGGCTTTTTGCTAGTTGCTCAAGCTGGATTGTTTCTTCCACACCCCCTTCTTTTTCAATAATTACTTTTCGATTTTTTGCCAATCCTCCTAAGTATTTTAGCTTTCTTTCTTCCAGGGCTTTGAGAAAATTTGTGTTGTTGCCATAACCAGCATCTATTAAGACGATTTTCGGTCGATAGCCTCTGGTTAAGCTCCGGTCAATTAAATCTATCGCTATCTCTGGTTTCTTCTTAAATTCTTTGTCTTCTTTCCCCTCGGCTAAGGAACTAGCCGGTTGATAAATTTCAATGTCTAGGGGTACACTTTTTTTGCCGTCGTAGAGATGGGTAGTGACGGCGACTATTCCGTTGTCTGTCTTGCCAATTTCTCCCAGGTACTGCCTGCCAACTCCGGCGGTCAGATTGCCACTTTTTCGATGTCCTGAGTCATCGACAATCAGGGAAAATCCTCGGGGTATTTGCGTCTGGCGGCATTGGTTCATCACTTGCAACCGACATTCATTCACCTGACGGTCTGACCAAGGAGATTCGGTCAAAAAGTGATGTAATCGGTTATAAACTACTCCGACGGCATTATTGGCCATTTGAGTGAGGTTTTTCCTCTCACTTTCCCCTAATAATCCTCCTAAATATTGTCTGAAGCCGTTTTTTTGCGCTTCGTTTTTGAAGCAATTGTCAAACCGCCGACACCATCGGTCAAAGCATGGGGGCATCGCGGCTGGGGTTGTCTCTTTCATCGCCGATTTTTCAACGTAAAGTGCTTATTCTATAACGATTATACTCTATTATACTCTTGTTGAGCGTTTAAGTCCCATTAGCAATAGATCATACAGCATGGGAATTGAAGGATGCTAAAACGATGAAAGATAGAGGCTATCAACATAGCGCGGCATCAAAAAATGGAACAGTATTAGGACAAGGCTATAGCACCATTGTCTGGCTACCCGAAGGTGAAAGAAGTTGGGCATTACCCTTAAGACATGAAAGAATCACATCCTTTGAAACACCGATATCTGAAAGCCAAAGGGCAACTCCAAGAAGTCTGCAAAACAATTCAACAAAAAGTTTTGGTAAGTACCTAGTGGATTGTTTCAGCTAATTTGGTGTGTTAGAAAAATACTATAAATTTTATAATCTAAGACTTTAAGCCGAAATCTATTGCCCTATTTTAGCTGAAACAGTCCACTAGGCAAAATTAATTACACATTTCGATAAAGCTTTTGCCTCTTGCCTATTACCTCTTGCCTATCTTCACTAGGAAATTTATTTTGCACGACTACTTAACTACTCTAGAAGAGCTAGGGATTTTTCTACAGTGTAAGTTCGGAAGAACCGTTTATCTTACTATTTTAGCGGGAGCATCCCACTTTTGTAATAAGCAATTGTACTTAGGTGCGAAATACTTATGTGGCAAGCTTTTTCAGGAGTTCATAGATTTTCAGCGGTTCTCTAAATTGTGTGATTGGAACTAGAATCGTTACTACAAAAGCTTTCTGAACCTTTTGAGCATTTATACTTGTTACATAATCAGGATGCTCCCTATTTTACTCCTACTACTAGATGTTTTTCTCCTGATGAACGAATAACTTGACAGTTTTGAAAGCCAACTTTTTCTAACCAGAAGATATAATCAGAGCCTGAATAATGTTGTCCCCAAGTTTCTAAGAGCATACTTAAATTCATCATTGCAGTTTCTACTGGTCCATTTTTATCTTCATTAAATAATTTTTCTACAATGAAAATTGTGCCTCCCTCTGGCAAGGAATCAAATATCTTCTTTAATAATTTAGTTCCATCTTCTCGATTCCAATCAGAGAGAATGTAACCCAAAACGTACACGTCACCATGAGGTAAATCTTCTTTAAAGAAGTTCCCTGCCACGAATTTTAAGCGATCTGCAAGCTGGTGTTCAGCACATTTATCCTCTAAAAAGAAGCGAACGTTTGGCAAATCAAAGACAATAGCATTAAGTGTCGGGTATTTTTCCAGCGCAGCTATGGAAAATGAGCCACTTCCGCCGCCTACATCTACTAAGGTTTGATGTTTATCTAAGGGATACTTTTCAACTAGCTCTTTAGCGGGAGTGTAACCCATTCCCCACATACTCGCTAAAAAGTTCTTAATGCGTTGGGAATTATTATACAATTCTACAAATGGCGAAGCATCCTGTAAATCACCCAAAATGTACTTCCATTGAGGTTTGTCTTCTTTCAATGCTTCCTTAAGATAGGGAAAAATGTGAGTGGATATTTCTCTGAAATGAGAAAAAGATTCCCCACAATATTCTGGAGATTTTTTCTGCAAAAATGGTCGTAAATGTTCAGGCATTCCATAGGTGTTTGCTTGTTTTTGAACTAAGCCAATAGCTACGCTACCTAAAAGTAACCGTTCCAAGGCAGATGATTTGACATCAGCGACTTCAGCTAGTTCCTCCGTTGTGTAAAAACCTCCTTGAGCTAGGTAATCAAATATGCCTGTTTCATCACCAACAAAAAGAACATGACTCATCATGAAACCGTACATACTATTTTTTATTTCTGATGGCATCATTGTTTTTATTTTCCTTTATGAATAATGTTTGAACTTCAAATTGACTCAAGAATTTTCTGACTCGGATATGTCAAGATGAATACTTTCCTGAATGAGATAATGCTTGTTTAAAACTTCCTCTCTAGATTCACCCCCAATCAGGTAATAGGCGAAATGGGGTTGTGCTGATTCTGGCAGGCAATAAACCCGCTCACCTAATTGATTCAAGATTTGAACGTCCAATAGCTCTGATATGCTCTCGAATATATCTAACCCCTGAACTTTAGTCAGAACGCCACTTTTGGGAATAACTATTCCTCCATATAAAATAGCTTTGCCGTTAGAGCAAATCTCACTGAGTTTCTTACCTAACAAAACGTTTAAAAGCTCTACATAGGGATTTATTTTTGTCAGGTATTCAACCGATGCAACTGTGTAAGCACCACCCGGACGAATACCCGCTTCTAATACTTTCGGTCCATCGTTTGTAAAGCGAATTTCTACATGAGCTGCGCTAGTTCCATCAGCAGTTAAAGCCAAGACAGCATCAGTAGCAATTTTACTGATCTGTTCTACTTCTTGGGGACTTAAAGAAGTTGGAGAAATAGACATCTTTTCAGCAAAGTATGGTCCCGTAGCTGGTGCTTTTTCAAAAATCCCCAAAATTTGACATTTACCTTGAGTGACGATGCAATCAACCGCCACCTCAGTTCCTGTACAGTATTCTTGAGCAATGATTTTGACCTCAGAAGTTCCATAGGCTAATCGGTTGCGATCTGTTTTTAAATCTAAATCTACAGGTCTTTCTAGCATCTTTAAAAGATACTGTACCCCATCTAGATAGTCATCCCTAGATGCTACTTTAATAACACCCTGACTATTCATCGAATCAGACAATTTAATAATAGCCGGATAACCAATATGGTTTTCTATTTCCCGCCAGCCGCAATTAGGGTCAGGAATAGCAACAGTAGTAGGAACAGGAATTCCCTTTTTGTACCACCTTTGATAGGCAAGATATTTGTTGCGACTGGCTTGAGCCCCACTGAATTTAACGCCTCGTAATCCCAATATTTCGGACGCTTTAGCTGTAATTGCTGTTGCTCCTTCATAAACTGGTAGTAGTACATCAAAGGGATGCTTTTGGTGATAGTCGGCGACTTTTTCCACTACCACAGAAGGCTGGTGTAGAGGAACTTCGATAACCGCCTCTAAATCACTACAATCAAAAGCTGGTCGGTGCGGAACGAAGAAAACAAGCTTACAGCCTGCTTTTTGCAGAGTTTTAATCAAATAAGTAGTGGGATAAGCATGAATAATGCCAACTCGCACCTGACTTTTTTCACTCTTTTCCATCTCAATATCCCTTAAATTAGATTTTAGAAACTACCAGTCCGAATACCAGGTCGATCTTCGACAAAGCCCAAGGATGTCATAGCAGATTCCCTCTGGTGAGGATCAAAGGTATCGAACATCATGCTGGTCGTCCATAGCTTACCTACTTCACTTAATTTCCAGCTTTTGGCAGTTTCGTAAATTAAACCATTTTGTTGCCAAAAATCCCAAATATTTTGAGAAATTGACTGTATTGCCTTTTGATAAACTTTGTCAATCTCAAAAAACTTTATGAAGAAAGCAGCCCCCCGGTTTTCTGGTGTAGTCAGGAGGAAGGAAAGTTTTTCTAACGGAAGTTGTCCCGCTTCAACAGTCTGCAGGTACTGCTCAGTATTGCCTAAGTTCATGTAGCAATAACCATTGAGATAGCCTCTTGCTGATGAACCCAAAGCAATCATCTCAGAAGAATGATCCCCTTTACCACCACCCCACATCAGTCGGAAATACTCACAGACTTGAGGTTTTTTAGCAAAGATGGGATCAGCAACATCATAATAGCCCATATTTTTGAGAGAAGTTCGCAGTTGTTGAGCTAAAGCGAAGTGCATTTGTTGGCTTGGTTTAGAGGGGATTGTTCCATCCTTCATAGCCATTTTGAATTTTTTAGGAAAAGCGTAGTAATGAAGGTTGTAGTAATCTAGACTATCGAAGTCGTGGTTTTTGAGATGGGCTAAATCATATTCAATGGCGGTAATATCTTGACCAGGCAAATCATACATCATATCGACGTTAATATCTTCAAACCCTCGTTCGCGAGCATTTTTGGTACAATTATCTACATCTTGGAGGGTGGCAGCAATATTAAATAATTCTCGCATTTTTTCGTCATAGGTTTGAAGACCAAAACTAATTCTTTTAACTTGATACTCTTTTAGTAAATCAAGTTTTGCTGGTTCTGAAAGGGTTTTCGGTTCTCCTTCAAAAGAAATTTCAGCATCTGAATTTATCTGAAAGTGTTTGAAGAGATTCTCAAAGATTTTTCGTAAGTTAGTGACGGAAAAAATAGAAGGGGAACCACCTCCAAAATAAACCGCTTTGAACGACATATCCGAAACATAAGGAAGACTGGATACTAGTTCTATTTCCTTACAAAGAGCTTCTGTATAGCGATCATAAATTTCGCCTCCCTTATCAACTCTAACATGAAAGGGACAGAACCTACACATATCGTGGCAGTAAGGAATGTGAAGATAAAGTAAATTTTCGGTAACTGCTGGTTTCGGACTGTTCAAAATTTGCCGAAAAGTATTTTGATGATGGCTGTCTGTGAATTTATCTTCTAATAAGGGATAGAAGTAATAGGTCATTGGGTATAGAGTTGTGTACATTAAATACTCCTAATTCGTAGTTGGGTTTGAGACAGTCATTTTTGATCTGCCAGATTAAATCAGTAGCCATTTTTGAATTTTAGTTCTTCGATTTGTCTATGCAACGTATAGGATTATGAGGAATGAAACTCTCATATAAAAAGAGATTTAGCGATTTTTGTCAATTGTTTTCGATCTAGAACGAACTAATCAATTAAGTCTCTTGCCAGATAAGGATTGAGTCAATTTATGCTCCCCTATCGAACTATATTAAGTAACAAAGAGCCTGAATTTTCTGCTTAGACTGACAGAGCTAGAATTGCTTTCGGAACAGCATTTTCCTGTTTTTTCAGAGCATCTTTTAATATTTTTTCTGCATTTTGATAAAAGATAGCAGAGAGAATTGAATCGGGAATATTAGCTTGTTTGTATTGCTCTAGCAAAGCTGAGTAACTACCAACTACTGGCCAGTCTGAACCAAAAATAATTTTTTGAGATAATTTTTCTAGATCAGGAAAGACCTTCTCAAGAGACAAGGGATCTAGCAAAGCAGTATCTAGGTAGACGTTAGGAAAACTTAGAGCCATAGTCATAGCTTCTCCATACCAGTGCGGTTTTCCTCCATGAGCTAAAATCAATATCAAATCTGGATATTTTTCTGCTAGTGGCTGAAACTCGAGGGGGTTAATAAATTGCTGCTCTGTGTCCTTTTGAGCGGTTAAGCCTGTATGAAAAATTACGGGTAATCCCAAAGATTCACACATTTTATACACGACTTGCATATCGTCTCTGAGAGCATTAAAGCTGTGGTCTGCTGGATAAAACTTGAACCCTTTTATCCCTAACTTGATACTTTTCCAAAATTCATCTTGGACATCATGATAATTGGGATTGATACTGCCAAAGGGAACAAACATATCCTTATTTTGTGCAAACTCAGCAATCATTCGACTATCAATCGTATAATTGGTTCCTGGCCCACATTCAGCTAGTAAGACAGCACAGTCAATCCCCTTGTCAGTTAAATACTTTTCTAGGATTTCTGGTTGAGAAAATACTTCAGCTACCTTGACATTGGATTCCATCGGCCGGCAGGTTAGTAGTTCTTGAATGTCGTCTCGTAAAAGCTCAAATTTCCCAGCATGGACATGAAAATCAATAATCTTCATCGCACTTTTCTCCTCATAAGGATGATTTTTTTACTCAACAATTAAGCAACTAAAGAAGGATGGGCTGAAATATTTTCTTGACAATAATTAATCAGAGGAAAAATATGTTCATCCTCTAACCATTCAGCCGATAAATCTTCGAGAATGTGATGTTCAGAAATTAATTGGTGATTTTTATATTGTCGGATTATCGGATGCAAAAACGTACTTAACGCAGCTTCACTTTGACTTGTTCGTTCAATGCGTTCTACATTAAAAGGGTCGGCTATTTCTCGATGTCCGTACTCTAAGGTAATCAGAAAAAAATTTGTTTCCTGAGCTAGCATTTTTTCATGAACATAATCAACTGGTAAATCCTCATAATAAGTTGCTTGGCTATCAAATTGATTAATCGCAACTACATCACAGAGAAATCCTGGTTGTTGCCATAAAGCAGAGGTTACATTAACTCTTTTAAGAATGGCTTGAGCGACTGATTTAGGATCACCTTTAAGGGAATAACTGGGTAAAGGCTGTTGATTGTTTTTCCAAGCTAAAATTTTACTTAATGCTTCAATATTGTAGCGGAATCCATGAATAAACCCTGACATATATTTTTTGAAATCTCGCATTTGCATTAAGGTCCCAGCAAAATACATATCTTTGACGTTAGTAGATTCCCATTCACTGGTTTGGTTAGGAAAGCGATTATCAATTACTAGCTCTGGTTTGCATCTGTCATCGAAAATAGAATCGTCAAAGCGAAAACCTGTGCAAATTATCACTCGATCATATAACAACATTTCTACCTCTCCTGAAGCATGAGAATATTGAAAAGTTACTGCGTATTGCTCTCCTTTTTTTTCAATGTTGACAACCATTGCATCAAGGATAGCATTCTGTGACTTGAGTTGGTAAGTATCCAAAATATTATTGTTAACTGCTCTTAAATGACCTACATAGTGGGTTTTCCAAGCCATTTTAATCGGATGAGGACTGACTAAATGAATTTTGCTAGTTGTCGCTATTAAATTATCAGCCGTTTCAAACGCAGAGTTACCTTTTCCAATAATTAAAACCGCCTCATTTTTAAAATCATTGGGATCGACCGTGACATCAGTATAATTTTCTGCTAACTCAATACCTGGAATTGAAGGAACATAGGAAAGAGAAACCCCAGTAGCAATAATTAAGTAACGACAGATATAATACTTGCCACGACTATCTTCAATTTTAAAGTTATCCTCTTTAGTAATTTTGACTACGTTGACTTCATAATCGATCGGCAGCTGATAATAGTTGGCAAAATCTTGAAGATAGGTTGTTAGAGATTGGGATTGAGGGAAATAAGCTTGACTATAGTTTTTGAATAAAAGCCGATCATTATCGTTAAGTAAGGAATTCCAATCCCATCTTAAGTTTATTTCTCGATCATTGTATCCTGTGTAAACCTTATTGCTCGAAATCAGTTGTCCGTGCCGAGGAAATTTTTGGAAGAAACTGCCTGCCTTTTCTCCTCTCTCTAAAATTAGAAAATTCTGTTTTTGTTTTTGGAGAAAATACCCCATCTGTAATCCAGCAGGACCAGATCCAATAATTATATAATCTAAAATATTTTTGTTGCTTGTCGTCCATTCTTGTTTTTGAGCAATCATTTTTGTCCTAACTCCTGCAGTATTTTTTCATCAAAAGACCTCTTGCATAAATCCGAAAACAAACGATAGAAACAATAATGCGAGGAACTTTCAGTTAATTATTTATTAGTAGTTGATAATTTTCAAAAATGTTGCTGTACAAGGATCGACTTAAGACTTTTGCAGGAGATCTTAAGCACAACATAAATTTATCACAGCTAATTATGAATCAACATGATACAGATAAAACTGATGTTCTGATTCTATCGAAGCAATGTCTTTCTATATAAAAATTTTATTACTCATAACTCCTCTCTCTTGCATAATAAAAACCGAAGAAATATAGCAAAGAGAGGGGTGGTTAGGACAATCAATCGCTGAAACCCTTGACCGATAAGAGTTTGAAAATTGAAAGCGTCCTAAATAACCCATTTCTTGCTATATAATCCATATTCTATCCAATCACCGGGAAATCCACAACCTAAGTTTAGAAACTTAAGATGAATTTAAGGATTTGTACGGCAGGGTAAGCTGTGTTTGGCTCTTCTCGAATTTGTATGATAATTTTTGCTTATAAAATCGTGAAATGGTTACTGGGTAAAACTTTTAGGACTATAGCAAAGAGAGGGGTGGTTAGGACAATCAATCGCTGAAACCCTTGACCGATAAGAGTTTGAAAATTGAAAGCGTCCTAACTAACTCGTTCTATGCCATATTTTGCTGAACAGACTAAGTATAGTTATTTCAAATAAGAACGAGACACTAGGCGACACAATAAGTACGAATAATTTCATCAAGGGGTGTCCCCACAGGAGCATACATTCTTGCCCTCTTTAATGCACTAAAATCATGTTCGATATCATTTAAATCAGGAGAGTATTTTGGCAAAAACACGACCTGATGACCTGCTTCCTCTACCAGTTGTTTAATGACTGTCTTCCGATGAATTGGTGCATTATCCATAATTAATACTGATGTTATGGTTAGAGAGGGCAACAAATATAAAGATAACCACCCTTCAAAACCTTCGGCATTCAGGCTTCTCGTAAATACCATCGGTGCAATAAAGTCTTTTTTTCCCTTTCTTCTCCCAGCGACAAGGTTCTCTCTTTTTCCTCGTTTTCCTTGTCTATCTCCCAAGACTTTCTTCCCTTTTTTTGACCAAGCATAAAAACAGGCTTGAAATTCTTCAAACCCTGACTCATCAATAAATACAAGGCTTTCACTTCCATATATTTTAATCAATTCTCTCAGCACTCTGTAGTATTTCATTCTTTCTTCTCGGTTTCTTTCTCTATAACGAAGTTCCTTCTTTTTTCTGGTAACTTTCATTTTTTTTTAGGCATAGCAAATGGCACTTGGTCTCACTCCAAACTTCTCGGCTCTGTCTCTTAATCTTGCCTCGGGATTTTCTTGGACATCTTTTGACAGTGCTTTCCAGTCCAGCTTTCTCTGACGGTGTTTTACCTTTGTTGCTTCCAGTTTTTCCCTACGAACGCCATCTATATATCGTCGCTCTTCCTATATTAAATAGAGCGGCGGCTTTGGTTATGCTTCCCCCATTCTCTACATAATCGATTACTTTTTTTCTCAAGTCTAGGCTATAAGACATTTTTCTGTATGG
>NZ_JADEXI010000062.1:0-13571 GCF_015207185.1 Microcystis sp. LEGE 08355
TAAGAGACAGGTTTTAACAATCTAGAGGGGGAATTTTGCGGATTTAAGCCAATTTGTCGCAATTTTTGGTTAATAAAGTCACTAACAGCCCGATGTTCCCGTTGTTCTTTTTCACTAGCGAGGAGTTTATTGGCTAAAAGAGCATCTTCGATCGCATTTTCTCCCCGGGGAGCGGATCCCGCTAAAGCATCGGTGATTAATTGCCCCTGATGGACAGTTAGCAAGCGTTCGGGACTAGCGCCGATAAAATGATCTCCCCGTCCATTGCCGAGGGAAAAAGTGTAGCAATCGGGATGACGCTGACGCAAATTATCGAGACAGTTTACCAGATGAAAAGGACGGGGAGAAATCACGTCAAGAGCGTGAGCGAGGACAATTTTGCTAAATTTTTGAGCATGGATAGATTGGAGTGCATCGGCAACAGCCGCTTGAAAATTATAGGTAGGATGAATATAATAACTACAGGGAGCCTGATGGGGATTTTGTCGGCAATTGCTCGAGTTATTTTGGATAATTTTGAGGTTGTTGATAGTTTCTTCGAGGGAGTTTTCTATTTCTTTTTCGCTGGTGATTAGGAGATTGGTAAGGAAAAAATATTCCGACTGTTTTTTGATAATTTGAAACTTAGGCAGGGTTAGGGTAGCTGAGGGAAAGGGGGTGGCTGTTTCCGAGTCGAAAAAAGTGAAACTACAAAAGATGCGGGGAGTAATCTCGCTATAGTTATCAATTTTAATAATTCTTTGTTGACAGTTTTCAATAAATTTTTGAGCTTTTAAAAAACGTTGTTTGCCGTGGAAAGTGGCAGCAAAGGCGATGCCGTAGCCGAGAAAAGCGGTTTCTCGTTCGGGATTTTCCCAATAACAATGGGTGGGATAGCTAGGGGCAATCCGAGAGAGAATTTCTAGGGGATCAAGGGGGGAAATTTTTTGACAAAAACTGACGATCAACCGATTTCCCTTTTCTGCGGCTAACAGTTGCGGGTTGAGGATAAAGTCATAGAGGCCGCGAAGATCAGCAATCGGACTATCAGGATAGGAAAGGCGAGGAACGGCAGAAGTCATGTCAAGTTTTTTGTATTTTTTGCAAAAAAACCATGATTAATGGTATGTAATCCCCACAGATGTGGCCAGAGTCAGCAATCTCTTTTTAACTATGGTATCGGAGAAAGGGTCTTTAGGCAGAAAGGGAAGGGGATATTTGTGACGATTAGCCGGGTTGGAGACAAATGAAGGCTTAAAATCTCCAGAGATGGCTATTATTTAAATGGGCAAAAAAATTAATTTAATAATTTCTACTTTACAAGTTTGTGGAAATTGCCACCACGGGACAAGTGGGGATACATTGTTCACAAACCACACAACGGGAACGCAAAAACTTGAGACGAAAACTTTCGGGATCAAGGGTTAAAGCTTCCGTGGGACAAACTCCCGTACATAAGCCACAATCGACGCATTTTTCTTCATCAATGACGATTTCGCGACTAACTTGGGAAACGCCAATATTTTGTAATTGTAACCATTCGATCGCCGCTTCTAACTCATCGATATCTCCCGATAATTCTAATACTAATGTTCCCACTTGATTGGGGGCAACTTGGGCGCGGATAATATTAGCGGCGATGTTAAAATCCTTCGCCAGTCGATAGGTAACGGGCATATGGACGGCTTTTTTGGGAAAAGTGAGAGTAACGCGTTTTTTCATGCAGCCTTTCCGATCAAAGAATCTTTTTTTGCTTATTTGCCGAAAACGGCTGGAATTACAATAGCAGCAGTGGCGGCAACGATCAGACCAAAAGCCAAATTAACTACCTGTTGATAAGCTTTTTGGTAGGTATCGATGCTAAGACTAAGTTCACGAATTTGGTTGATCACGTCTCCTAGCTTTTTTTCAATGTTTTGAACGTTACTTTCTAAAGTTTCTAATCGCCCCTCAATTGTATGAACGTCCCCTTCTAGCCTTTTTAGCTGTCCCTCTATTCGATCGAGTCTTTCTTCGGTCATAATTATTACCCATCTCTAACTTAATTGTAACTCAATCGACACCAATACTAAAAGAGCGCAGCAGTCGTTACAATAGGACAAAGTAAACTTTGATTAAATATCCATGACAGCCACCACACCCACCAACAAAACCAGAAATCTGCTGCTGGCAGTAACGGCAGTTATCCTTAGTGTAGCGATTTTCTTGGGGTTTCAAACCACCGCTAGTTCTGTATCTTTGGAAGCGCAAGCGGAAAAAGCGACACCTTTCGATCTTGCCCTCAGCAATGGTAAACCCACCCTGACAGAATTTTATGCTAATTGGTGTACCAGTTGTCAGGCGATGGCCGCTGAAATTGCCGAAATTAAAAAACAATACGGTAATGCCATTAATTTTGTCATGCTCAACGTTGATAATAATAAATGGTTGCCGGAAATTCTCCGTTATCGCGTGGATGGTATTCCCCATTTTGTCTTTTTAAATAATCAAGGACAACCGGTTGCCCAAGCGATCGGAGAACAACCAAAATCAATTTTAACTGCTAATTTAGAAGCACTTTTAACCAATTCTACCCTACCCTATGCCACCACTACGGGACAGGCTTCTGATTTTAATATCCTTGCGGGCGCTAGTCAAGCTGATCCCCGCAGTCACGGCAGTCAAGTTAAGCAGTAAGCAGTAATCAGTAATCAGTAATCAGTGGAAAGCTTAGGGCTGAAAGCTAAGTAGCTGGTTATAATTAAATTAAAAATGGATTTTAGCTTCGATCCCCCCTGCCCCCCTTGATAAGGGGGGTGCCGATAGGCGGGGGTATCCCCCTTAATAAGGGGGGCATCTGATAATTTTTAACGCCTACCTACTTATCATTCAAGAGTCAACTATCAACTAAGTACATTTCATTGACTAAAACCTTTTAATTATGGCGATTATTGTCCAACATTTGACCACAGGTAACGAATATATATTTCTAGGAGTTAGTGGGGGTGAAAGTAAGAATATTTTACCCACCAAAATGTTAGGAGATTTCTTCGCAACCGAGACCCCAGATAAATCTCGATCGCTGACGGTTTGTGACGATCAAGGCCGCATACTTTGGTTTCCCGTCACAGAAATAATTGTGGTGGAGGTAGATGGTCAAAAACCCGAAGAATTATTACCAGAAATTATCGCTCCTGAACCAGTTCCTTTACAATTAGATAAAGAGAATCAACCTCAGTCCCCAGAAAATCAAGGAAACATCGATGAATTTGCCGAAGATGACGATTGGATCTAGAATTAAATATCTAATTTTAGCGGTAATAATTGCCCTATTTGCTATTGGCTTTAATTCCCTCTATTCTGTTTCTCAAAACTCGTTGACTTCCTTCCCTGTTGCCGAAGTTCAACCCCAATATCTTAACGATTGGACACCGCAATTAGAGGCAGAATTTCAACAAAGGGCCAAGCAAGTTATTAACCATTTTGCTAAGGCAGAAAGTTATGGCAATTTGTGGGGAGAAAACGAGAAAAGATCCTATCCTATGGCCATGTTTGATTTCTTGGCAGGAAACCGGCAAAAAGCCCTAGATTTCCTGCAGCAGGATGACCCACAAAAACGGGAACAGGCCCACACTGATTATATAGATTATTATTTTTCTTTTACCCTGAAAGGACAAATTAGAAAGTATTTTCTGCTCGGGAAATATCTCGATCCTGTTTATCGTCAGAGAATGTATAATGCGGCGAAAATTTGGACAGAAACCGACCCTTTACAACGGCCCCATCCTGTCCACGGTACGGGCCAAGGAACGGGTAATGATTGGAGTATGAAAAGACGGGGTTTATGGGTAGATAGTCGCAATACTGATAACCTGCGAGCGATGCGCGAAACATCGGTTTATCTGATGGCCGAAGAAACAGGAAATGAAGCAACTCGTCAAATTTATAAGAGCAAAATTAAGCGTTACGTTTCAGCTTTATATAACATCGGTATGGGAGAATGGGATTCAGAAGTTTATCACGGTCATACCTTTGCTCCCTATCTCAATCTCTACGATTTTGCTCAAGATACGGAAGTTAAACAATGGGCAAAAATGGCCTTAGATTGGTTATCCATGGCCGCTAGTGTTAAATATTATCGGGGTGGTTGGGGTGGCCCTGTAAAACGTGATTACGGTGATGGCCACGGCGTAATGCGATCGCACGCAGCCCGCGCTTTTTGGTTATACTTTGGTGATACTCCCGTCGCCAATAATCGCCCGGAATTGGACTCTCTTTATCTAATTACCAGTCGTTATCGTCCTCCTTTGGCAGTGATGGAATTAGCCCGAAAAAACTTTAATAAACCGGTAGAAATTCTCGCCAGTAAACCCCTGTATGAAAACTGGAAACCGGGCAATAATCAGAGTCCGGGTTATTGGGAAACTCAATTTATTGGGGCTAGTTATCAAATGGGTAGTCTGGCGGGAACTTTCCCCGATGGCGATGTGGCCCCGTTTAAATTAATGGCCTTTAATCAACACAAAGGGGTGGATTTTTTTGTGGCTAACACTGGCAAAAATGGCGTAAAACCGGGCAAAAATCCCGGGGATGAAATCGGACAATATCGCAATCTTTTAATCTGGTTACGACCAGCAGATCAAGCTTTTTTCTGGCAATTACCGAAAACCGCCAAGGTAGAAAAAGATGATAATATCTGGTTTATTCAATTAGAAAAAACTTGGTTAGCTCTGAGATTAATCAATCTTTCTTCTCCTGAAATGATCGAGATTCCTAATTCCCCTTATCCCGATGATAACACCTACCAAGCTTTACCCACAGGTAACAATTATGCGGGTTTTGCTCTGGAAGTGGGAGAAGCGGCAACCCAGGCTAGTTATGAGAATTTCAAGAGCATATTTAAGCAAAAAAGTCAAGTAAATTTAACTCAAATTAAGCAGGGCAGGGTTTTATTTAAAGGCAGTCAAGGGCAGAGTTTACAATTTACCTATAATCAAATCAATCTACTGCCGATGTTAATTCGTAACGGTCAAAAGCACGACTGGTCAAAAAATTTCGCCCTTTATAACAGTTTAAGTCGAGATAACTCTCCCGTTTCTCTGGCATGGAAAAAGGGCAAATTAACCGTCAAAGCAGGGAAATATCAATTTTCCAATGCTTTGATTCTGTCTTCTCCTTAAGTTAGTTATTCTCGACTGTTTATCCAGCAGACCCTAGTTATGAGGAGAGGCAAAAGGCAAAAGGCAAAAGGCAAAAGGCAGCTTTGTTCTCCCCACTTCCCCACTTCCCCACTTCCCCACGAAAAACTTTTTCAGCAGACCCTATTTATGAGGATTGTTCAAACCATTTGCGCTTGATTTAATAACTCTTGCAATTCTTCTCCCTCGATTACTTCCGTGGTCAAAAGATTAGCGGTAATCGACTCTAATAAATTGCGGTTGTGACTGAGAATTGCTAGGGCTTTTTGGTAACTAGCGTCGATAATTTGTTTAACTTCTTCATCGATCGCTTTGGCCGTATTTTCTCCGATCGAACGCCGGGGACTACCCTGATTATTACCTAAAAAATTAGCCTGTCCTGTTTTATCGTAGGCTAGGGGACCCAGGGATTTACTCATACCATACATTGTCACCATTCTTTCCGCGATATCCGTCGCCCTTTGTAAATCATCGGAAGCGCCATTAGTGACACTGCCAAAGATTAATTCTTCGGCTGCCCGACCGCCCAATAACATAGTAATTTGTTCTTTAAATTCGGTTTCTGTCATCAAAAAACGGTCTTCCGTGGGAATTTTCAGGGTATAACCCAAAGCGGATAAACCCCGGGGAACGATGGAAATTTTCTCCACCCGACCACCTCCCGGCATGACAGCGCCAACTAAAGCATGGCCAACTTCGTGATAAGCGACGATTTTCTTTTCTTTTTCCGATAAAACCCGACTTTTCTTTTCTAAACCAGCGATAACTCTTTCTATCGCTTCTTTAAAATCAATTTGACTGACTTTTTCCCGATTATTACGGGCAGCCAAGAGAGCGGCCTCATTGACGAGGTTGGCTAAATCGGCACCGGCAAAACCGGGGGTTTGGGTGGCGATCGCTTTGAGGTTAACATCTTCACCCATCTGGACTCGTTTGGCGTATATCTGCAAAATTGCCAATCTTCCCGCTAAATCGGGACGATCCACCAAAACTTGGCGATCAAAGCGCCCCGGACGCAATAAAGCGGCATCAAGAGTCTCTGGGCGATTGGTGGCGGCTAAAACGATGACGACGGCTTCTTTGGGGCTAAAACCGTCCATTTCTGTCAAAAGTTGGTTTAAAGTCTGCTCGCGCTCATCATTACTGCCGCTAGTTCCCGATCCCGAACTTCTCGATTTACCGATCGCGTCCAATTCATCAATAAAAATGATGCTAGGGGCATTTTTCTTCGCTTGGGCAAATAGATCCCGCACCCGGGCTGCCCCAGTCCCGACAAATAACTCCACGAATTCCGAGGCCGAAATGCTAAAAAACGTCACTCCCGCTTCTCCCGCGACCGCTTTTGCTAAGAGAGTTTTCCCCGTCCCCGGCGGTCCGACCAAGAGAACACCCTTAGGAATACGCGCCCCAATTTTATTAAAGCGCTCGGCATCCTTGAGAAATTCGACGATTTCCTTTAACTCGGTTTTTGCTTCTTCGGCCCCGGCCACATCACTGAAGGTAATCGGATATTTTTCGCCGTCTCCGTAAACTTTAGCGAGATTTTTATTAAAAAGCAGCGATTTACGCGTGTCATCGTTGCGATAGAACAGAAACTGCATAGCAGCGACTAAAATTAAGGGAGGAACCACCCAAGCGAGGAGAGTGCTGATCCAACTGTTTTCGGCCACGGGAATCGCCTCGAAGATTACGCCTTTTTGCTGTAATAGTTGGGGTAATTGGGGGTTATAAACTGTAATCGTGGCAAAAACTCGTCCAGGGGCTAGATTACTGCTCGGTTTGCCCGCTAGAGAACTAGAATCACCGTAAAAGGGATGACTTGATTCTGGAGGATTAACGGGGGGATTACCCGGAATAGGCAGGGATTCTAAAGGATTTTTTAATTGATAATAGATGACTTGATTGCCAATTCTGACCTTACTGATGTCGCCCCGTTCCACTTTACTGATAAATTCGCTGTAGGGTTCGAGGGGAATATTGGACAATTCTGAGGGACGAGGGATAAGAAAATAGCCTAAAGCGGCAACACCAGAACAAATGATCAAGATTTTGCCTAACCGAGGCAAACGCGACCAGGAAAATTTATTATCTTCTTGATTAGCCATAATTTTTAGGGCAGGTGAGAGTGAAAATACAAAGTTCATACTAACAATTCCCTATCTCGATCGCCTTACCGATGGGATAGGATAGAGGATGGAATACTTGGTAGCGAGCGAGCGACAAACGAGAGAAATCCCATGAATTTAGTTAGCTTAGAGAACTTTCTCGATAACACTTCTTTTTTAGTCCTGTTTTTAACTATGCTGGTTTATTGGGCCGGGGCAGCCTTTCCCAGCATACCTTTGTTGCCTGGCCTGGGCAGCACGGGAGTGGCAATCGCTAACCTCTGTATCGCCGCTTTATTGGGGGCGCGCTGGTTAGAAGCGGGTTATTTCCCCATTAGCAATCTTTACGAATCTTTATTCTTTCTCGCTTGGGGTGTAACTGCTGTTCATTTAATTGCTGAGTACAATAGCCGCAGTCGCCTGGTGGGGGTGGTGACGACTCCTGTAGCCATGGGGATTACCGCTTTTGCCACTTTGTCCTTACCAGGGGAAATGCAAACTTCCGCGCCCTTGGTTCCGGCTTTAAAATCGAATTGGTTGATGATGCACGTTAGCGTCATGATGTTAAGTTATGCTGCTTTGATGGTGGGTTCCCTGATGGCGATCGCTTTTCTGATCGTCACTAGAGGTCAAAATATCGAGTTAAAAGGCAGTTCCGTGGGTACGGGGGCCTATCGTCTGCAAAATAAGTTATCTACCACTCTTTCCGCCCCAATTTTCATGGAAACGGCTAACGGTGGCACAACCGCCCTTTTAACTCCCACCTTAACAGCGATGACGACTCTTTCGCCCCAACGTCTTAGCTTGGCGGAAACCCTCGATAATATCAGTTATCGGGTCATTGGCCTCGGTTTTCCCCTTCTCACTATCGGTATCATCGCCGGAGCAGTTTGGGCCAATGAAGCTTGGGGTTCCTATTGGAGTTGGGATCCGAAAGAAACTTGGGCGCTAATCACTTGGTTAGTTTTTGCCGCTTATCTCCATGCGCGCATTACCCGGGGATGGCAGGGAAGAAAACCAGCTATTCTAGCGGCGAGTGGTTTTGTTGTGGTTTGGGTATGTTATTTAGGGGTGAATCTTTTAGGTAAAGGTCTTCATTCCTACGGCTGGTTTTTCTAAATCAGTTATGGGTGTGGGTTGTGGGGTGTGGGGTGTGGCCCCCCAACCCCACACCCTGTCCCCAGGAAAAACTTTTTCAGCAGACCCTAAATAAGGGAAAAGCCACTATGACCTTTACTTCTGATTCTCTTTTAGCTGAACGTTACCAACTGCAACAACGCCTAGGCAATACCGCTATCGGTCGTCAAACTTGGTTAGCTACCGATGTATTATCCCAGGAATCGGTAATTATTAAACTCCTCGCTTTTAGTCCCCAGATGGAGTGGGAAGAATTAAAATTATTTGAACGAGAGGCCGCCGTTTTAGCTTCTCTCTATCATCCCCGTATTCCCCGCTATCGCGATTATTTTTCCCTCGATAAAAATCAAGGTGACGGGATTCCTTGGTTTGTGCTTGTACAAGATTATATACCGGGAGAATCCTTAAGCGATCGCTTAGAAAGGGGGCAACATTTCACCGCTACGGTAATTCGGACTATTGCCCAAGAAGTTCTCGAAATTCTCATTTATTTGCACGAATTATCGCCCCCAGTATTACATCGAGATATTAAACCTAGTAATTTAATTATTAACTCGGAAAATAACGTTTATTTAGTAGATTTTGGGGCAGTCCAGTCCCGCGGTGCAGTAACAGGAGTTACTTTTACTGTGGTGGGAACGAGTGGTTATGCACCCCTAGAACAATTTTGGGGCCGGGCGGTTCCCAGTTCTGATTTATATGCCTTAGGTATGACTTTAATTCATTTATTGACGGGAATTGTGCCGATAGAACTGCCCCACCGCGACTCTAAAATTCAATTTCGCCAACGGGTGACAATTGATGATGATTTAATCGATTGGTTAGAAACTATGACCGATATAGCGGTAGAAAAGCGGTTTAAAAGTGCCAGAGATGCTCTGAAATTTCTCCAACATCCCTCCTATCGCCAAGCCTCAAGTTTAATCGATCCTAAGAAATTACCAAAACCTCCCCACAGTTCCATCCGTATCGCTAAACACCGGGATAATTTAGAGATTAATTTACCCCCTAAAATTAAGCTACCTTCCGATGCAGCTACCCTCTGGTCTTTGGCGATTGTCCTTACTGTCACTGTCTTTATCTCCCCGATTCTTACCTTTATTGTAGCTCTAATTGGTTTTATTTGTTTGCGGGAGATGCAATTAATTCTTACCCCTCAAGAAGTTTTAATTAAATATAAAGTCTTCAATTTTATCTACAAAAAATTTGCTTTTAAAACTCAAGATTTATGGGGTATTTTTCTCCATAGCAATGGCACAGAAGGTAACTATCAGATTCGTCTGCGGACGGCTAAAAATTATTATCTTATCGGTCAGAATCTCCGCGAGGATGAATGTCTCTGGTTAGGACAGGAAATCCAAGATTGGTTAAATTTTATCAAATATAACGTTTCTCATCAAGAGGAAGTGTAACCTGACAGGGTATCATCTCCTGACTTGAAAGAGGGTGTAGGGTGTGGGGTGTAGGGAAGGAAACCTCTTTCATCTGTGGGGGTGAAAATTTTTTCATCGGGACTGACTCCCCAAAAGGAGAACTTTGTACCTCACCATTAAGATAAATGAAAATCAATTCAAGAAATCTTGGGAATTAGTCGGTAGGCATTTTCCCTTTTTTAACCTTAATCTTGCAAAGATTAACCTATCTTGATATAATAACAAGTGATTGGCATTCCCTCGGCTACAAGGCGGCAATTATTGAATCGGATTAGGAATTACAAAAAATCAGCCATGAAATGTTAGTTATTAGTGGAGAATAAAAATGATATCTGAAATTTACCAAAAAGTCAGCTTGTTAGTTTTGTATCAAGGGGTTTTTGATAATGCTATTGGCCAGGCATTTATTACCCTATTAGCTACGGATAATATTGCCGATTTTCTCAAAGCTTATGGTAAATTGTTTCAAGGTTTAGCATCTAAAGATATCAGTTGGAATGATTTTCTAGTCGAACAAATTTTATTAGATGATAATCCCTTTAGTCAACAGGTACAGAAAAAAAGTGTTTGGGAGTTACCCGAATCTTTAATTGATGGCGTGAAACAGGATTTATCTATCCTCCAATCTCTCTATAATTCTAGCATTTATAGCTTAAGTAATTCGACAATTTTGGAACAAGTTAAATTTCTCAATTTCTCCACTTGGGAAGTGGACAATAAATTAGAAAGTTTCCTACATTCTGGTTTAAATTGGACGGAATTAGTCGAAGATTTAGCCGATTATTATCGCGAATGTGGGACAGGAATTTTTGCCCGTTATCAAGCTTTAAGGTGGCAAGAAGGCAGATTACAAGGAATTGCTCATCCAGATCCCGTGCAGATTCAAGAAATAGTCGGTTATGAAATGCCCAAGGAAACCTTGATTAAAAACACTGAGTTTTTATTGGCAGGTTATCCCGCTTTAAATGTCTTACTCTATGGCAGCCGTGGTTCGGGAAAATCCTCTCTGGTTAAGGGATTATTGCAAAAATACCATAGCCAAGGATTGCGCTTAATTGAAGTGGCCAAATCTCAATTAAAAGACCTACCATTAATTATTGAAATCTTGCGAGATTTGCCACAAAAATTTATTATCTTTGTCGATGATTTATCCTTTGAAGAAGACGATGAAGCTTTTAAAGCTTTAAAAGTTGTTTTAGAGGGAAGCATCACCGCTAGACCGAAAAATGTCGTAGTTTATGCCACTTCTAATCGCCGACATTTAGTCAGAGAATTTTTTGCGGATCGACCGCAACCAAAAGATAGTGATGAAGTGCATAATTGGGACACAGTACAAGAAAAATTATCCTTTAGTGATCGCTTTGGTTTAACCCTAACTTTTGAACCGGCTAATCAAGAAAAATATCTGGAAATAGTGCGTCATTTAGCCAGTTTAGCTAAATTAAAAATTAGCTTAGAAGACTTAGAATTTCGTGCCAAACAATGGGCAACCCAACATAATGGGCGATCGGGAAGAACTGCTAGACAATTTATTGATTTTCTGCAAGGGGAATTAGAATTAAATAGGTAGCATTAATTGTGTTATGATTAAATAAAAGAATATCTAATCTAGAAAAATGTTGACTTCATCTCCTCCCAAAACCCTCAGCTTAGAAGCATATCGTAATTTAGAAACCATTGCCGAGGTTAAACACGAATATCACGACGGGGAAATTATCGAGATGACAGGGGGAAGCATCAATCATAATAGTATTATCATTAATCTTATTGTCCTGCTAAAATTAGCTTTAAGAGGAACTAATTATCGTCTTCAATCTAGCGATCTACGTCTATGGATACCCCAATATAATCGCGGTTTATACCCAGATTTAATGCTCATTGCTGGGGAACCATTATTTAGTGATCATCGCAACGATGAAATTTTAAATCCCTGTGTAATTATCGAAGTTTTATCCCCTTCCACCTCTAGTTATGATCGGGGTGATAAATTTCGTTATTATCGTTCTATACCCCAATTAAACCAATATCTTCTCGTCAGTCAAGGGGAGATATTAATAGAATCCTATAGCAAAACCTCAGAGAATAATTGGTTACTGCAAGAATACACCCCAGTAAGGGGAATTATATCCCTAGATTCTTTAGGAATTGGTCTAAATCTTGCCGATATTTACGAAGGAATTGATTTTAATTGAAGAATAATTGATGAATGATAACCTTTTTTATATGATCTAGGTTATAATCGGGAGGATTAAAAATTCTGTGACAGAGAAAATGCTAACTCGATCTCCTACCAAAACCCTCAGCTTAGAAGAATATCGTAATTTAGAAACTAGAGCGGAAACTAAACACGAATATCACGACGGGGAAATTATCGAGATGACAGGGGGAAGCATCAATCATAATCGACTGGTACGCAATTTAATTCGCTTGTTAGACAATGCTTTAAGGAAAACTATTTATGAAGTCTTTCCCAGTGATTTGCGTCTATGGATACCCCAGTATAATCGCGGTTTATACCCAGATTTAATGCTCATTGCTGGGGAACCATTATTTAGTGATCATCGCAACGATGAAATTTTAAATCCCTGTGTAATTATCGAAGTTTTATCTCCTTCTACCTCCGGTTATGATCGGGGTGATAAATTTCGTTATTATCGTTCTATACCCCAATTAAACCACTATCTTCTCGTCAGTCAAGGGGAGATATTAATAGAATCCTATAGCAAAACCTCAGAGAATAATTGGTTACTGCAAGAATACACCCCAGTAAGGGGAATTATATCCCTAGATTCTTTAGGAATTAGTCTAAATCTTGCCGATATTTACGAAGGAATTGATTTTAGTCTCAACTCCTAACTTTAGCTATCTTTTAAGAGGACGTACTAAAAACAATTTTACCATCTTTTACCGCTACTAAACGCAAAGTTAAGGGACCAGATGTATTAGTTTTACTAGCAGCAACTGCCTCAAGTGTCTCGATAGAATTACCCGACCTTTTGACTTGATCGATAAAGTTAACTACCGTAGTTAATAAACCATCTTCCACTTGAATTGAACCTAAAACTCCCGCACTTCTAGCGCGAAATTGAGCCGA
This sequence comes from Microcystis sp. LEGE 08355, assembly GCF_015207185.1. Taxonomy (NCBI): domain Bacteria; kingdom Bacillati; phylum Cyanobacteriota; class Cyanophyceae; order Chroococcales; family Microcystaceae; genus Microcystis; species Microcystis sp. LEGE 08355. The sequence goes on from NZ_JADEXI010000062.1 coordinate 12,926, forward strand.
TGCTAAGAGTAAATCTAAACGCTTTTGTAGGTCTTCTTCTGTCATATTTTGCGGATCAATAGAAACGGCAGCGATTACCTGTTTCTCCTCAAAAACTCTTTGATTGGGAACCACATCAGCAAAGACACGAATCTCGCTTTCTCCTAAGACATAATTACCTGCGGAAAGGATTCTCACCACATATTCTTTACCGTCCTGTAATTGTTGACTTAACTGTTCTACCTGTGCTTTTGTGATCTTAACTAAACGCTGGTCAAAATTAGGCTGATTTGGTTGGGTGGCACGGATAGCATTCATATTCGCTTCCCGCAATAACTTATCAATAACAGCGACAATAGCTTGGGGATCAACAATACGAAAAGCTCCAAAAGATAACACCTGTCCCCGGAAAATAGCGATTTGTTTTTCCCGCAATTCTTGATAGGTTTGATAGTATTGTTCTAAAACTTCCACTTCCCGCTTCAGAAAAGCCATTTGAGTTTCTAAATCTTTTAATTTTCCCTCGCGCTGTTCTAAAGCCAAATTTTTATCCACAATCGATCGATCGAGTTCTCCAATACGTTGATCCCGGCGATCAATTTCTAGCTGTAGGGTTTTTTGTTGAGTTTCCAACTGTTGAAGTCGCGCTTGTCTGGTTGTTAATAAC
>NZ_JADEXI010000063.1:0-13529 GCF_015207185.1 Microcystis sp. LEGE 08355
GGCAATATAGAGTAGGCGATCAAATTGAGAACCGGCTAAATCGGGGGAAGTAACCAGAATTTGCTCGACGTAGGGTTGATTTTCCCTTGCTTGTCTTCCGAGGACTTCGGGACGGACGGGAACAGCACGCCAACCTAAAATCTTAATATTATATTTATTGACAATTTCCTCAATATGTGCTTTAGCGTCGGCTCGTTCTTTGTCCGCTTGGGGAAGAAAGACCATACCCACCCCTAGTCGCTCAGATTCTGGCATATTTAAGCCATTTTCGACGAACCAAGGAGCGAGGACATCTCTGGGGATAGCGGTCATCATACCGGAACCGTCACCGGAATCCTGATCGGCGCTGCAGCCTCCTCGGTGTTCCAAACAAGCTAAGGCTAAAAGGGCCTGTTCAATCAGTTGATGGCTGCCAGAACCGCGCACATCGGCAATAAAACCGACTCCGCAAGCGTCCCGTTCCTCTACGAGCCATCGGGGACCACAATAGGGATCGATTTGGTGTATATTGTCGGTTTTTAGGTTATTTTGTTGCGCCATAGAAGTTATCCTTAGGGTCGTTGTCTAGAAGGGTGGGATAGTTAGTCTGCTGATAAGGTCATTCTAGAATAGAAATTTTTTTGATCTTGCCGTTTCGATTGTCGCTGATTTTTCCTAATTTTTGCCTGTTGCCATCTTTATCTTGGCCAGTCTGAGGAATCACAGGTGATCTACCATGATATAGTAGCTCTCAGGAATTGTCATCGAAAATCCCCTGGATGGGGTGAAACATCCTTCTAGGTGCTTATTTTGGCAGAATATTGTCGGATTATCAATGCTAAGACCCAGATTTAAACCGCAGACACGGGTGTTTTTAGTCCTGAGCCAATATTTTAGTTAAAATTCCTTCTATTCTAGATTCTGCCGCTTTTAATTTAGACAGTTGGGGATGCTTGGGAGAGCAGACTTTTGTAGTCAGACTTTGGAGAATTGGTCTAAAAAGTGTCTTTATCTGTTGCAACAACCTAACAAAGATATATTATAAGACTGAATAGAACTGAGGTTAATTTAGGTTCAAATATAGGGCAGAAGTCATCGACAGGACAGAATAAAGCGTCTATCCTAAGCATAGGGCGAGACAGCTGGATGGTGTTCTGTTTTTCAGCATATCATCTCTCCCTTTCCCTATCCCGAACTCAGATTGTGTGGAGCTTTCAAGACAGGATCGTGATTAATCCCCATATTTTGGCCAGTCAGTATCCTAGGGTCACAAAAGCGCCAACTTTGCAATGATTTTAGTATTTTATCGCAACTTCAGCAAGTTGATTGGCTCTTCTCGTTTCCGTAAGCAAGAAGAATGGCTCTTCTGGTTTCTGTGTGGAAACGAGGTCTATACTGATAGAATATCCGCAAAATAGCCCTAAAAGTCTTGCCCGATAAGCATTTCACGATTCCATAAGCAAAAATTATCACACAAAGTCGAGAAGAGCCGAAGAATAGGGATAATTTTCTGGGAATATAGTCTGCAAAGCCTTGCCGAAAAAGACTCCTACGAATGATAAGCACTGATTATCACACAAAGTCGAGGAGAGCCAGTTGGATTATATTATGTAGATGTCCATTGCTTGAGAAAAAATCGACGATATAGGTTATATTTTGACTGGAGTTGGTTGATTGTAACGAAGACTAAAATGGTGATCCTATGGAGAGATATAATAAAATGCGCTTTTGGGTGTGTATAGTAGCTACTATTGTAATAGGGGGCTTGTGGACTACATTACTGGAATTAACATCCCCCGACTTTCCCATTCGGTCTAGTATACTGATTTTTCTTGGCTCTGGATTAATTACTTGGCTAGTCACCAGCCCTAAATTTTTTCGCCGTTTTGTGGGAGAAGCCACACCAGAGTCACTGGGCATAATTAGAATTATTACCTGTGGAGTGTCATTAATATTAATAATTGGCATTGAAGATATGCCGAGCAGTGCTTGGCTTCCAGAGGGTATGCGCTATCCCCTCGGTGTCATCGGTTTATTTGAGCAATTACCTGGTTTTGATAATTTTGTCAGAAGTTATAACAGCCTACAAATTTTGGATTGGTTAACGGGATTAGTTTTATTTTTAGCGATTATAGGTTGGCGAACAAAAATTATAATTCCGTTGGCATTTTTCTGTTGTTTGCTTGTCGGAGGTATTCTACGTCAATACAGTCACTTTTTTCACACGGGATTAATTCCTATTTATCTGTTGGCTATTCTCTCTTTTACTCCTTGCGGCGATGGTTTATCAATTGACCGTCTCTGGAAAGAGTATCGAGGTCAAGCGGTACCAGTTCTTCATCGTACCGCACCTGTCTATGGCTGGTCTCGTTATGCCTGTTGGGTTGTTATTGCTATCCCGTATGTTATGGCTGGACTTAGCAAGCTTCGTAATGGTGGTTTGATGTGGTGGGGAGCAGATAATATGAGATTTCAACTGTATAGCACCGCCTTGGCTCCAATGCAGTTTGACTTTTCTTTAGCAGTACACTGGAATCATGCCCCTGATATTGTTTTTGCCTTGTTAGGTTTATTTGGAGTCGGTAGTGAATTAGCCTATGGAGCGGTACTTTTTTCACGAAGAGCGCGCTGGATTATTCCTCCCCTCATGGCGATGATGCACATCGGCATTTTGTTTTTCCAAGACATTTTATTTCTCGATCTGATTCTCTTGCAATTAATTTTCGTGGACTTCGATCAACTCCGCCCAGCGATCGCTAATTGGTACGCATCCCATCAAAAACCTATAACCATAATCTATGATGGTTTAGCTCCTACCTGTTGTCGAAATGTTCGTGTTCTCAAGTTTCTAGACATTTTTGAGCAACTTCAGTTTCAGGATTTTAGCCAGCTAGATTTAGATAAATATAATGACCAGCATAGACTAAACTTGGAAGAAATTGTTCTGACAGATAGGATCAATATTATCAGTCAAGACCACTGTTATCGAGGATTTTCTGGATGTAAGTTTATTGTTCTAGCTCTGCCTTTATGCTGGATATTGACTCCCTTTATATTCTTGCCAGGGTTATCATTTTTAGGGGAAAAACTGTATCAATTGAGCTTGTCTAACCCACCATCTTCTGCTAAGAAGATAGCGAATCGAGAACTGCACGCTTTTTGGCAAGGTTTTGGTTATCCCCTATTAATTTCTATCGTCACTGTGGGTTTAATAAGTTGTTGGGCAGCACAACTAGAATTTTATCCGTTTACAGCCATGCAGATGTTTTCTAAGGGCAATACCTCAGGTATTGTTCGTTACCATAAAGTCTTAGCTCACTATGATTCTGGTGTAATTGCTCGCTCCTATCTCGAAAAAATTATTCCTGCCTTGTATGATACTCGTTACCGTAGAACTCTACGTCGGTGCTTGTCAGAGAACCCAAAAGATATTCAAGTTTGTGAAGAATTGTTGACAACTGCTGGTATTATCTATAACAATAAACATAATACCAACGATAAAATCAAACAGCTTGAAGTCCAATTATGGGAATGGGATTTCCGTAAAAATCCCTCAGATTCTCAAAAAGGAAGTATGGTTCAAAGGCGGTTTATTCAAGTTAATTAGAAAAAGTAGCGTTGCTGATTTGAGATATGAATCTTTTTTTGTGGTATTTTTAAAACCTATGACCCAAACTAAAAACTTGGCTCTCTTGTACTTTGTGGGAAAATGTGGGTATTCTTGATAGCTTCTTGGGTAAGTAAGCCCTGAAAGCCTTATCCAGAGACCGTTTTTAAAACCATAAATTTTGCTGATCACACGAAAGACAAGAGAGCCACTAACTTTTGGATACGATGCACAGTTGGCATTCATACCTTGATTCAGCAACGTCTACCTCCTTACTCTCCCGACTTTGCCCCGATGGAAAATTTTTGGTCAAAAATCAAGTCTATCTTAAGAAAATTACAACCGAGAACTTATCGAGAGCTAGAGGAAGCCTGAGAAGAGGGTTTTAAGCAAGTCTCGGAAAAAGACCTTCGTAATTGGTTCGCACACTGTCGCCATTGTACCTCATCCATCTGAAAGACGCTGTAATTCAAGCATTTTTTGCGAAAATATTAAAGATTTTCTGAGTAGCAAAGATCACTAAAATTAGAGCAGTAAGCGATAAAATACTAGGCAAAAAAACTGAATAAGCTTGGATATATCTAGCGTTAGGTCGTGCTACTAAAATAGTTAAAAAAGTCCCTCCTAAAAAGAAAAGTATTCCTGTCATGGTTATAGCAGATAGCTCGGTAGGTATGGGCAAGAAAAACTTAAGATCACTTGAACTAGATTTGAAAATACCGATAATTCTAATCAACACAAAAATAACTATAGCAGCGATTATTACTAAAAAATTATACCCCAAAATAATTATTAAGAAATCAGAAAAATTAAATCCCCGCCACAACAATAGACCATAAATAATCAACAGAGATGAACTAATAATTGCTAAAACAGAAATTGGTGATTCCAGAAAAGCTGGTTTCTCTAAGTAAGTAATGCCGATAATTTTGGTTCTTCGTTACTTGGTATGGTTCGATAGGGGGGCATAAATCGACTAAATCCTTATCTGGCAAGAGACTTAATTGATTAGTTTGCTCTAGATCAAAAATAGTTGACAAAAATCGCCAAATGCCTTTCTATATAAGGGTTACATCACTTATAACCCCCGTCCATTACATAACACAAACCGAAGAGCCAAACTATATCGATCGAGGAATTAAAACTAAAATTGACGTAACTAGGTGAATCATCAGATATATATAAGTTGAAACGATCTTGAAATTGAAAGTATAGAAATACAGAAACTGCGTAAAACCAATAGATTAGAGAAGCATTTGTAATTATTTTTATTACCTTACTTTTCATGGTTCATCTCCATTTATTTGACAAATTAAACTACTTTACAAAAATTAATTTAGGTTTCTTAAACTTCTTCCAGAATAAATTAAGAACAACAAAAATGTTTAGTAGGGAAAAGGCAGAAAATAAAGGCATACCGGGGAAAGAATAGCGCATATGCACCAACAGTAAACTTGCATCCACTAAAGAATATAAAAGCAAGCGAAGGAAATTAATCACAATAATAAACAAGAGAATAAATACATAATTAGATAATAAGGGCGATTTAGGTTTACTATAAAAATAGTATATCAGTAAGAATACTATAGAAATTATACCGATGGTATTGATAATATAAATAGCTCTAGTTATCACTTTAACTAACAGTAATCTTATTCTACTTGGCCGCTCCTTTCCCGTCCAAGCTGCACGACGATTAGCTACCTTATCAAAGAGGGTAATACTTGCCTTCGGGTTGTCCACAACAAAAATTTTTTCTACTTCTGAAAAGGGAGGATAGATAAATTTAGTGAGAACTTTTACGGAAGAGTCTTTAAGGTGAGGCAACCAAATCCCAAAATTAGGATCTATATAGCTAAAGCCAAAAGCTTTTGTTGGTAAAAGACGATTACGAAAAGCAGTTTTTAACTCTTGATTAATTTCGGTAAATTTTTGATAAACTTGCCGAGTAGTTACCGACCTAGTGTTAACAGGGTTGATACTATCACGCACAGCATCTGCTAACAGCCAGACTGTAAATTTACCGCGAATTTCTTCTTTAGGAAGGAAAGGTTCTAGGGTTTTGAAGGTGGGACTAACTTGATAAGCTGCTTCTAACTGTGCTGGATTAATAGGAACCTGTCTGACTGGAGTACCAGCATCTATTTTCATTAATCCTGTGTACATACCCTTAAAACTAGGTGCATTCCACAAACTTACCCCCGGCACACCCAAGAGAATTGAGTTAAGTGAGACTATGGCAAAATTTACCATAATGAAGACTAACAGGGGCAAAAATACTAAAAAACAAGACTGTTGGATTTTTTCTCTTAATTTCCACTGAGGCTTGGTTAAAAACATAATTGGAATTAAACTTAACATATAGATGTATTCAATTCCTTTTTCTGGTCGAGTAATGCCGATAAATCCGAGGGTTAATCCAGCTAAACAGGAATAAATGATTTTTTCTGATATTTTTTTCTTAAACAACAAAAATAAGATCAACGCAATCAATATATTAAACAATGAAACCGTTATTGCTTCGCTTCTCGCATCATTAAAAAATCTGAAAGTCAGAGGATAGAAAATTAGCAAAGAAAAAACTAAAACACAGACAATTTTCGGTACTTTTAGTAAGCGAATAGAATAAATCAATAAAAACACTGAAAAAATGTAAAATAGTTCGTGGAATATTCGCAGGGGTATCCCCGTAAAACTAACTAGCCAAACAAATAAGGAATAACCTGGGGGATGGCCTAAATTTAAGATACCAATTCCATCGGAAAACCAAACCGCTCTTTCCGCACGACTTAGATAATTCTGGGGATCACTGGGAGCGGCCACTATTTCACTGGTTCTGATTAAGAATAGTTTAATTAAACAAATTAAAGTCAAAATAATTGGGAAAATTTTCGACACGACTTGACGCTTAATTTCTACTGTACCTTTACTTATCATAGTTTTTGTACTTAACCAATAGTTCATTTTATACCTCATTGTCGCAAAAAATGCTAATTATACTGATATTTATGATCAAGTTCGTTTATCAATCATGTCTGCTAAAAGAGCAAACATTCCCGTTTGTGTTGCTGCTATCAAGAGCAAGAGACTCCTTTCGGTAAGATTTTCGCGAACAAAAATATCTTGAATAAAAGTAAATAAAAATGCCAGAAAAAACAAGCCAGCAATGGGAAGAAAAACCCGAAGCGGTGCAAAATACATTCCCACCCGGAGAATTAACTGGACAAAGCGCAAAGTATCGCGTATAGGTTTAATTTTACTGTTGCCCTGGCGAGCAAAATAGTCAATCGGTTCATAATGGACTAAATAACCATTAGTCAACATGGCGAGGGTAATCGTAGTGGTAAAACTAAAAGTATCGGGTAAGATATTAAAAAATCTCTCGACCACGCTCTTACGAAAAACCCGTAAGCCACTATTAAGATCTGGAATGCGACTATTGCTAATCCATTCGGCAAAACGGACAAGAAACCACTTAGGAATTTTGCGAATTGTTGGATAACTGACATTCGCACCAGTACGCGCTCCTACCACCATATCAGCATTTTCTAGCAGGGCAACTAATTGGGGAATTCTTTCGTTAGGATAGGTTCCATCCCCATCCGTAATCACGATTGCCCCATATTTAGCCTGTCTAATTCCCGTTTTCAGTGCCGCACCATAGCCACGATTTCTGGGATGTTCGATTACCCTAAATGTCATCAATTCCTGAAGTTCTCGCAGGATTTCACCCGTTCGATCCTTAGAACCATCATTAACCACCACAATCTCATAGGTACAATTAGAGAGTTTTAGTTGTTCTTGGAGAAGTTCTAAAGTCGGAGTAATACCCTTTTCCTCATTATAGACGGGAATGACAATAGAAAAAGCGGCATTGTTCTCCTTTCTTGCTGAACTTGACGATAATTGACTCTCCAATTTTGCACTGCTTTCCATTATTTCCAGGTGGATTGTTATTGGTTGAACCTCTGATTATGATTGGTTTTTTCAGAGATAGCCTCGTCGGGGTTAACCATAACCATATTTAGTCAATGGCTATAGGCGAGCAAGGTTAAGAAAATTTTTTCCTCAACCGCACGAACTTTTTGTCCCTAGTTAGTATATAAGTGTATATTGAACAGTTGTCAAGTCTTTCAGAAAAAATTAAGGAATAGATTCATGGTAGAAAAATTAGGCATCGATTATTTTGGCAAAAACCGCCCCCTGGCGAAACTTCACGGCAAGACCACCCTGCAAATGCGCCGCAAAATGTATGATTTTTTACAGAATGCCGTGGATGGTGTGAGGGGAAAAAAATTTTTAGACCATGGTTCTACACCGGAAACCACCAGACAAGCGAGTAATTGCTTGATTCGCTGGTTGTTGGAAGACGATGCTAGGGTTTGTGCCTGCTCTCCCGAAGAAATTAGCCATTTAGCGGCAGTTTTTCCCGGATTAGTTGTCCTTGATTGGCCTCCCACACCTTCCCAAGTAGAAGGAATTGACTATATCATCTCATCGGCGGTTATCGAACACGTCGGCAATGAACAATCGCAGATTGAATACGTCAGCAGCCTGCTGCGCTTATGTCCCCGCTTATTTATTACCACTCCTAATCGCTACCACTGGCTAGAATTTCATACGCGCTTGCCCCTCTTGCACTGGCTGCCGAGAAGTTGGCATCGCTCTGTCTTAAACTTAATTGGGATGAAGTTTTGGGCTAGGGAAAAAAATCTGCGCTTGCTTGCGGAAGATGAATTTGCCCGTATTATCGAACAAGCTGCCCGAATTAATGGTTTAAAAGTTACTCTCCACTGGTATAAGCCGAAATTTCTGGGCTTAGTGTCTAATCTCTGCGTTTTAGTTAACTAAGGCTGTCAGTCCTAAAACCACAAATCTATTCCTGGCCACAAACAGAAAATAAGTTATCAAAAAAAGACGAAAAGAAGGGACTTTTTCCGATAATAAAGGGCAGAGTTAGACCTGTCCTTTGCTCTTCTTTCTTGGCACTGATTACTGACTAATGATTAACGTCAGTTCGGGATAAGGGGGGAAGGAAAAGAGGGCGGCTAGTAAGCTGAAAAATATATAACCATATCCTCGATAGTTCCAGTACCCCCAACTCCAGTGCAGTCTTAACGAGTAATTTAGGTAGTCAACAGCTTATTATTGGAGCAATGGGGTCAAATTCAGGACAAGACTTTAGCTAAAGAGGCGGGTAAATCGGCTAATTTTTCCACCACTGTCACCCCAGCTTCTTGAAAATGACGTAAGCTATCTTTTCTGGTATTCTTAGCGGCAACAGAGTAGGAAAGTTGGTTAGAAATAATTGTTTCTGTATCGCCGAAATTGGTTTCAATCGCTGCATTTAATCCCACAAGATAGGCAATCACCGGTTTTTCGATCGCCGAGGCAATATATTTGGCTGCCTCGATTTCGGCCTTTCCTCCCACCTGACTGACGAGGAGAATCGCCTCGGTATTTTCATCTTCCTCGAAAACCTGCAACCATTGGGACAAATTTGAGCCAATAATGCCGTCAGTCCCCAAATTTACCGCCATAGATTCACCATACCCGGCTGCTGTTAAAGTTTTCGCCACTTCATCTCCTATGCGATCGCCGCGGGTGATCAGACCGATTGTCCCCGATTGATAAAAACTGGGTTCACAAATACCCAACCAAAGATAATTGGGAATAATCACACCCTGGCTGCCGGGGCCGAGAATTAATGTCCCGGTGGTACTAGCTATCTTTAATAATTCCACCAGATCCAAGGGAGGAACTCCGGGGGTGACGATAATTAATTGGGGGATGGCTGCTGCGATCGCTTCTAAGGCCGCATCTAGGACTTGATTGGGGGGGACTAAAATTAAACTGGTTTTGATTTCCCCTGCTTCAGCAACGGCCTCGGCCACTAGATCAAACACTGGTATCTCTGCGATTATCTCACCACTGCAGCCACTAGCCACCCCCGCTACTAAACAGGTTCCCTCGGTTTTCAATCTTGCCGCATAATATTTGCCAAGGGGTCGAGCGATCCCTTGCATAATTATCTGATCTTTATCTGTCCATTTCATATATTAAGTGTTGGGAGTTGTTTCAGTGTTGCCAAAGGCACGGCGTAGCCGTCCAGTAAACAGTAATCAGTAATCAAACAGTAATCAGTAAACAGTAATCAGCTTCTGAAGGCAAGAGTCAAAGGTTTTAGATTCGTCCCTTGTGAACTGAAAACTCACATCTGATAACTGATCACTGATCACTGATAACTGATTCTAGGCTAATTTAATGGCTGCAGTGACCACCTCTTCTAAAGACTCTAACCAATGAAAGTTAACATCAGCTAAACTCTGACTGAGATCGATCGCTTGGTTGTCAGCTAGGACGCGAAAAATTATTTGTGGTAGGGTGGGATTGAGAAAAGATCGAGGTTGCAAGGTTTGTCTTTCCTGTCGGGTGGCCCGGATCGTTCGTTCGCCGCTGCCCCGGCTGGGTGATAATGGGCTATAACTGCGGTAGTAATTACTAATAGTCTCGATCGCTTTTTGTCCAAAGTCGGGATAACTGATAATATCAACGATAATCACTTTTAAATCGGGCAATAGTTGGAATTGTTGCAGACCAGCCTCTATTTGCTCGTTTAATTGCTCTAATTCTAGTCTTTCCTCCAGTATAAGCCAGGCTGCTAGTTTTGCCCCCTTGCTGGCTAAGGCATCCCAGACAGTGGACATCAAACCTTGGCCATTACTGATCACGGCTATTTGGCCGGTTTGATCAATTATCGACCAAGGGGATTGTAATTGGGGTGGGGTCAAGGCCAGAAGATCGAGATGTCTAGCTAAAGCGGCATCATTAACAGTTATTTTGCCATCTAGGGCCATCACTTCCCCAGTTTCGTTGATACCCAGGGGATTAATCTCGATAATATCGAGATCTTTGCTGACAAAGAGACTATACATTTTTTCGAGAATTTGACTGATAGACTCGATCAAAGACCCTCTTAAACCCATAGATACGGCTAATTGCCGACAGAGATAGGGGGAAAATCTCTCTTCAATGACCACTTTTTGCATGGTTGCCAGTAAACTGTCCACATCCATCCCCCCTTGACTCGCACCCAGTAAAACCGGTCTTTGCAGATGATAATCGAGTAAAATGGCTAAAAATATCTCTTGTTGCGGATTATACCTGGCTTCTGCTAGAATTACCTCTGGATATTCTCCGGCGATCGGTAAATGAAAGATAGCATGGGCAGCAGCGATCGCATCAATGGTATTAGCGACAAATTTCACCCCTCCTGCTTTTCCCCGTCCTCCCGCTCGTACCTGGGACTTCAGCACGATGGGGTAGGGAATGTTTAATCTTTTTAGTCCCCCCGGTTCGTGGATTGGTTGGGAAGGTAAAATGGGGATGCCGACTTGAGCAAATATTTCCTTGGCTTGGTATTCGAGTAAATCCATAATTGATTAGTTGATAAAGTGGCGGTTCTCTCTTTGCTCGTTTCGGTAGCTTGGGGACTATTAACTATCATAAGTTTGTGCAGTACCACAATGATAACAATAAGGTAAATTTTTATAAGTTAACTCATGGCAATGATGACATTCTACATATTGATAATAACCGCAATGGGGACAATGAGCATCTTGATTTTTAATCGTTTTAGCGCAGTTAATACATTGTGATTTTTGTACTCGTTTTGCTGCTTGAGACTTGGTATTAAAAACAAACTTTTGCAAAAATTTAATAATAGCAAAACCGAACAAAGGGATTAACAGAATATAAACATATTGAACTACAAATACTAAACCTCCAAAGATAGCACCGATAATATCAAAAATGAATTGTGTAATAATACCAATTTGCAAAAATTCAAAAGCTTTGAAAATTAAAGGAATGAAGAAAATAACTAATAAATGCCAACTAATTAACCCTATTAAACCATAGCCGCGACTTTGGGCATACTGATTCACTAATAACGCAACAATTATTAATGGTGCTAAAAATAAAACTTGAAAACCTAATTGAATGCTAGGATACCAAAAAGTAGCATTTTTATAACCAGCTTCCACATCATTAAATTTACTTTCATTTCTCATGAAAGCAAGTAAATTTTGACTCGATGGTTTTTGTAGTAGTTCATTTTTTAGCTTAACAATTTCTTCTTTGATTTTTGATATTTTTTTATTATTTTCCTCTAGTTTCTGTTTTGCCTCTTCCGCTTTTACCCGGTTTATCGAATTGTTGGCAGACTGTCCAGCAATTTTCTCTAATAGGGTAGAATCATATTGACTTCTAATAATTCTATTATTATTTTCTAGTATATTGATATTATCTTGTTTTGTTTGTATTTTACTTAATAAAGTTTTATTTTCTTGATTATTTAACTTATTTTTAATATCAGCATATTGCAAACAAATTGGAGAAACTTTACCTAAATGTCCTATTTCTTCATCTTGATAATTATTATTTTTATAATCAACTAAAAAAGTTGTAATTAAATCATAATCTCTATCTGGACTATTATTTGTCTTGTAACTTGGCCATTCGCTGTAACAAGTATATACTTGTTGGGGGCTTAAATGCCACCTACTAATATCATCTAATCCTGTAAAAACATTAACTAAGATGAAAATATCAACAATTATTATTACCAATAAACTTACTTTATTTAATGGTTTATCATTAATCCTTCTTGATCTCCTGAAAAACTGATTCCACAAATTATTAAGTTTAGTAAACATAATCTACTCCTAAGTACAGGACAAAAAGGATGATATTTGGAAACTTCCCGCGCTCTCCCCTATCTAAATGGAGCAAGAGGACTCCCGTTAAATTTCTCCTTAATTAAAAATATACCAGAAATTAACGGGAGATGAATTGCGACCACAGGGTGAGAGCATCTCAAAAGCTATTGACAATTGGCCAATTTTGTGATCCGCGTGGGCATTTCAGCTGATATCAGTCAATCAGAATAGTTACGAAATCTTAACATTTGGTCGATTTTTGCTTAACAATTGAGATGACAAATTCTCCTCAAATATGCCTGAATCGTCCTCTGGGCAAGCAACCCACACAAAGTTCATTTTGTCAAGGATTGTTAAGATGCGCTTCCCCTGAGCTTATGGATAAATTTATTGGTTTGAGTATGCTGATTTTTGGGTTTGTAATGATGGCCTTTAATCCAGCAGTTGGAGTGCTAGTGGCTCTTTTTGGGTTGATCGTGACTTGGAATAGCGAGAGAACTGTTTCTGTTCGATCACAGGACAGGGATAGGGTTCCTTGTCCTCATTGTGCTGAGTTAATTCAACCGAAAGCGAAGGTGTGCCGTTTCTCTGGGGCCAGGTTTAGATGACCCCTTGTCCTAAGTTTGGGATCGGTGGCAACCCGATCAGAGGTTTCTTCAGTTTTTTGTCACAATTGTTACATTTTTTCAGAGATTTTAATTCGATCGGGTGATTTTTTTTTGATAGGATTGAACCTATAATTTTCTCAGAAATAGTTCTTGTTCTCCATTAACCGTGCCAAACTAGGAACTGCGGACAAATCAAGAGTTTTGGCGTTTCAATAGACCAAATAAACTAATAACTGGCAGTTAGTCGGAAATATCAGTTATTTTTTGCTAAAATTCTCCTTTTTCCCGCATTTTCTTGCTTGGAAACAAACTTTTTTCCGCTTTCGTCTTTATCTTTAATTCGCTCCCACTAGGAAACTCAAGGGTAAGATGCTAAATTTTCAAAAGCAGGGTCGTCATCATCCTCTGACCCTATTCACAATGCTTTTAAGTGCTTCTTTCGTTGTGGTCTCCCTCTCCTTGACTCCTGCGATCGCACGTCAATTCGCCCCAATTAACCCGATTAAACCGATTCCTTTGGGGAATGACCGATTAATTCCTGCTGGCACAGATATCCCTGTAAAATACGAGCAAGGGGAAAAAATTCTTTTAACCAAAAAAGAAACTTTTTCTTTA
>NZ_JADEXI010000064.1:0-13519 GCF_015207185.1 Microcystis sp. LEGE 08355
GGTAAGATATCAAGAGAGGGTGACGATAGAAAATGTAGCGAAGGAACCCTCACCTATTAACCTAGAAATTTTTATTTCTCGTGGCTACGATACCCTAATCAAATTATTGGCAGTCAATGAATTCCAAGACACGAAAATTCTTTCTCCTCATCGGGTAGATTCGGAAGCTTTGCGAGTGACAATTTTCGAGGAATATGCCAACGCTGGTTTAGCAAGATTAGAACGAGAATTGCGCGGTGCGGTGGATTATACTGAAAGATTATTGTTAATTATCAGTCAAGAACGTTTTCGAGAAATTACTGCCACAACCGAATTCGATTTAGGGAGATTTTTGTAGTATAAATTCTAGTTATTCTCGTAGGAAGCAAAAAATCGATTGTAAAGCCTTTTATTGATTTCGTATAGTAGCCAAATAATTAAAAAACAGACAGAGATAAATATCAAAGGTTTTTTAGTCAGTAAATTCTGCAAACTCCAGAATAGTTGCTGCGGTTGAGTGACTAGATGCCAACTATTCAGCCGGAGAAAACGCCCTAGATAAATACCGATCGCACTTAAAAAATGGAGAGTTATTTCTAGGGGTAAAACTGCTGAATTTAGCTGACTTTGCTGACAATAACTTTTTAAATTAAGTAAGGAGAGAACGTATAGCTGAAAGCCAATAAAAATAAAGAAGCTATACTGGGGGATTAAAACTAAAAAAATTAAACTTTTGGCGTAATCCTGCTGAAGATAGGCGATTAAATGAATGCTATCGGTGAGAATATAGGGAGCATTGGGTAAAAAAAGCAGGAAAACTAAGAGAATTAACCACCAGAGTAGGGAACGATCGACGGTGATCCGAAATAGCCAAAAGCTGAGGATAAAGGGGATAAAAGCCAGAAAAGAATTCCAGATAATTCTCCCGGTGCTAAGGTTAAATAATTGCCAAGCATTGTGCCACCAATCCCTAGTTAAAATTATCGTTAAATCTGCCCAAATCATCCCTTAAATACCAGTCTCCTCTAGGGTTGATAAATATCCTAACCAATTTTTTAAAGATTCCGGGAAAGGGATTCTTTTTCTAGCGGTGGGATCGATGCACACATGGCGAGTTTTCGCTTTTCCGACCATGATTTCAGCCAAATAAATTTTATACTGCAATTGAAACTCGTTTTCGCTCAGGGATCGGGCAGTGAAATCAATTTGTATGCGATCGCCACAAAAAAGAGGCCGAAAAAACTGGATTTCCGCTTGAGTAATCGGTAGGGCAACCGGAGAATCTTTGAAAAAATCTTTGATATTGATGCCAAATTGTGCTAAAGAAAACTCGTAGGCTTCATGACAGATCGAGAGAAGATGGGCAAAGTAAACCACACCGGCCGCATCGGTATCGGCCAGATAAATTAGGCGCTCGTAGGGCATAAAAAGCTTATTGTCTTTCCAGAAAGGTTAAACTATCTTGTAGTTGTCTTAACTCGTCCCGATGGGCTTTGACAGTTAATTCCGTTTGCTGAGATTTGCTTTCTACTTTAAAAGCCACTTCTTCTAAACGGCCGACTTTTTGCCAATAGAAAACACCCGCGAGGGGAGATAAACCCACAAGAGCAAAAATATAGGGATTAGTATCGGGAAATAACACCGATAACACCAGTGAGAAGCAAAATAAACCCAAGGCCGCCAAAATTGTCAAAAATATCGCTAGAAAGGTGCTAGGAGGCACAAAACCCTGTAATCTGACAATATTCTGTTCGGGTTCGATCGCCTTGACTTGATAGGAACGTCGGTCAAAATAATCTCGCAGTTGTTCTAATAGTTGGTCGTCACTGGTACTGGTAAGATAGACACGCTGTTCGATACGCTCCTTGACGGAACCGCGAATAAAAAAGAATAATCCCACCATGAGCAGGAGAGTCAGAAAAAAAGTTGAGGAAAGAACGGGGGTATCCATGGCGGCAGTTAGGAGCGAAAAAACTTACAATTAATCCTAATTATCCTAACCTATCTTCTCCCCCGATTTAGAAGATAGACCCTAGGAGCAAAACCTCGATCGAGAATCAGAAAAATTTAACCCCAAGGCAGATTCATGGGCAACAATCTATTAACAGGATTAATCGAACCCTTACAGTATAGTTTCATGCAGAGATCCCTAATTGAAGCTATCATCGTCGGGATCATTTGTGCGGTGGTGGGAACCTACCTGATGGTACAACGTTTGGCCCTCTTGGGCGATGCCATCAGTCACTCGGTCCTCCCCGGATTAGCGATCGCTTTTATTGGTAATTTTAATCTGCTACTGGGTGCTTTACTAGCCTCAATGGTCAGTACCCTACTGATTAACTTAATCCGTAATCGTTCCCCAATCAAAGAAGATGCGGCCATGGGTATCGTTTTCTCGGCTTTTTTTGCCCTTGGCATCACCCTGATCACTCTCATCCAAAAAAACAACAAAATTGACCTTAATCACTTTCTCTTCGGCAATATTCTCGGTGTTACTGCTGCCGACATTCGCGATACCCTAATTATTGCCGTTATCGTTTTATTAACCGTTTTGCTCCTGTATAAAGAACTATTATTCTACACTTTCGACAAAATCGGGGCGCAAGCGGCGGGTTTACCAGTAAATTTATTAGATTTAGGCTTAATGCTCCTGATCGGTCTGACAATCGTTGCTAGTCTCCAAGCGGTGGGAGTAATCCTCGTTTTGTCCCTTTTGATTACCCCCGCGGCCACTGCTTATCTTTTAGTTACCCGTCTCCATCAAGTCATGGCTTTAGGTGTGGGTGTGGGTATTATTTCTAGTATCAGTGGGATGTATTTCAGTTATTACTGGAATTTACCCTCTGGACCAGCGATCGTGCTTGTCGCTTTTACCCTATTTATGTTGGCCTTTTTATTCAGTCCCCGTCAGGGAATTTTCACTCATCCCTCTAGTCTAGGTGGTCAACTTTCTATCTGGGGAGAGATGAAAAATTTGTTGAGACGACGTTAGTTTGCAGCAGAAGGTGGGGTTTTTGGCCCGTGATCAAAAACAGCCGACGACTGACGACTAAAAAACTGATAACTGCTATAAGTAGGTGGGTGGAATTAAATATAAGATGAACTTAGGTTGGGCTTCGGCCGTGAGCTTTTGCCGAACGGTTGAAGCATGAAACCCAACCCCCGCATGGGTTACGCTACCGCTAACCCATCCTACAAATAATTGTGCCTCCCTATTTAAGTAGTCGTGCAGAATTAATTTCCTAGTCGAGACTCCGAGACAGTAGAGGATGCCCTATCAGGTTATACTTCATCTTTAGGAGAAACGCCTTAAGTATGGCACGATTTTTGAAAAATGGTATAAAAAGTATAAATGTCAATCGATCGACTTAAATCTTAAACTAAATAATCAAGCCCGAATCGCCCGGTATTGGAGGAACAAAACAACTCGTGAGTATACCTGATTTAATCCAAAAAGGCGGAGTGGCCATGTGGCCGCTGCTTTTTCTGTCTATTTTAGCTCTTAGCACTATTATCGAACGAATTTGGTTTTGGAGTCGTACTCTCCTCAGTGAGGGCCAGATTTTAAATCGCATTATGGAATCGGCCATCCGTAACTGGGATTTGGCGGCAAAAGTCGCCGGAGATTCCCGCAATCACCCCATTGGTAGCTATCTTTATGCTCCCCTGCGCTTAGAAAATCCAGATCCAGAGGTTTTTCACTTTGCCCTCGAATCGGCTGCCGATGAACAATTATCCCTAATGAAACGGGGCGATAAAATCCTTGAGGCAGTCATTGCCCTTTCTCCCCTGTTAGGATTATTAGGGACGGTACTCGGTTTAATTACCTCTTTGGCCAATATTCAATTAAGTGACCTGGGAACTTCCTCCACAGCCGGAGTAACTTTAGGTATTAGTGAAGCTTTAATTTCCACCGCTACCGGCTTAATTGTCGCTATTTTTAGCCTCGCTTTCTATCGTGTTTTTCAGGGACTCTGGTTCAATCAAGCCCGAATTTTTCGCAAGGCCGGCAGTGATTTAGAAATTATCTACCGCCAACGCTGGTTACACCAAGAAGACCAACAATACGCCCTCAGTGCTAACCTAGAAAAACCTCTCGATCGCTAAGTCTCCCCCCTTATCAAGCATGGCCGAAACTAAATCTCTTAACCACAAAAAGCCAAAAAGTAGCCATATTACGGCTCGTCCGCTCAAATTATGGCATGATCAACAGCGCATTCAAGAGGATGTGCAGGTTAATATCATCCCCTTGATCGATGTAATTTTCTGTATTCTCACTTTCTTTATTCTTGGTGCAGTGGGATTATCTCGCCAACAGGCTATCAGCCTCGATTTACCGAAAGCTAGTACCGCCACCACCCCGATGCGGGAAATGTTGGTGGTTAGTCTCGATGATTTCGGACAACTCTACGTCGAAAAACAAATGGTGACTCGCGCCCAGTTGTTCGAGGCGATCAAGAATTATCATCAATATAGTCCCAATGGACTGATGGTACTGAATGCCTCCAGAAATGCCAGTTATAACGAAGTGGTTGGGGTTTTAGACCTACTGCGACAGGTAGGCGGTGATCGTGTGGCTTTAGCGACGCTATCGGGGGAGGCTAACAATCCCACCCTGGAAAATAGCAATCCTTTGCCCAATTTGCCGACTAATCCCACCTTGCCCAGTTTACCCAATCCTCTGGGCAGAAATTAACTAGGAATGGATGCGATAGGTAAGTAATTGTTCTTCGAGAGCAGCAATGCGATTGTAGGCCGCTGTCAATTGTGCCGTTAATCGGCGAATTTGGATTTCATCGGCAAAAGAATTATCGCCATTGACAGCTGGCGCTTGTTTGCCACCGTGATCCCGGAGAATATCTTTATGATCGTAGAGGCTATTATCGGATAACTCGGAAAAACCGACCATTTCCAGGGATTCTCCCAGGGAATGACTCGATTTATCCCCAGCTAGGATAGCAATTTGCTGGCTGAGGCTTTCGACAATATCCTGTAGACGCTCGACTTTCTGCTCAAGACTGATAATCTGTTGTTGTAGTCCATTCATGCAATTACCTAGGGATAAAGGAGGTTTCCCCTCTATGCTAGGCTCTGGAGGAAATGGGCTATAACAATTTCTGATTGATTTAACGATCCCTTTACTGCCCTTAACGAAAATATGGCACGGGAAGTCCCCACACGAGACCGAAGCGGGATGGGGATGTGCCGAGTCCCTCCTTTCCCCTTGATCAAAACCTATGCCACAATGTCAAGGACTTAAGCATATTTTGAGACTTTTTAGAATGAAATAGCCCTGGCATCGGTAATCGCACTCGACATAAAAATTAGCTCACCAATCTAGATAAAATTTCTCGATGAATTAAAGCTCGATCGATTAAAAAATGTTTGCGATCGCTAGTTAATCCCTCTCCATTGGCATAAAAATCAATCCAAGTGGTACTAATATCATTAACTGCCTCTGGTAACTGATCTAATTCCCAACCTGGCATCGGTACTTCGGCAATTAATCGCGACACTTTCGGATCATAACTAAGGGCAAAACAACGACAATCTTCTGCCGCGGCCATAATTAAACTATGAAAGCGCATTCCGATCACCATTTCTACCCCGCGAAATAAGCCTTTTAACTGTCTTGGATCCTCTAAACTAATGATTTTATAATTTTCCCTTAATTGACGTGCTACAGCTTCACAGAGGGGCAAATCCCGCGACTTTTGAAAAGGGACTAGGAGAATAAACGCCCCCGTACTGATTTGTAAATCAATTAAAGCTTGGGTTAATTTATCTAATTTTGCCGCGGTTAATAGGGGATGGGGACGTAAATTTACGGCGATTCTTGGGGCAGGTAAATCCGATAATCCCTTGACTGATTGAGCGTCTAAAGCCCATACTGGATCGGGGGCAACAATGGGATGAATACCCCAATTGGCGACTAAATGAGCCGATATATCATCGCGCACACTAACTAAACTACATTGTTTTAAGACTTTTTTGGTTAACCAACGGGTAAAAGGTCTATTTAATGGTCCAATTCCCTGGGCCCAAGCAATAGTTTTTAAGCCCAATAATTGAGCAAGAGCCATTAAACCACCGTAATAAATTGGACTGGTAACACTGGTGACATCCTGCATTAAACTGCCGCCACCCCAGATAAATATATCGGCTTTTTTAAGAGTTTGAAAAACTCGCCACCAATCCCTACTAGGACAGGTTTCCACTCCATAACGTTGACTGGTTTCTCTGGGATTATTTGACAAAACAATAGGTTTAATTTCTGACGGCAACATCTGCAATAGAGACACTAATAATGCCTCATCTCCTCCGTTTCCTCTCCCATAATATCCACAAATTACTGCACGCATATATCAGTTATCAGTTATCAGTTATCAGTTATCAGTTGTCAGTTATCAGATTTTTTATACTCACTCCCCTAATTCATAATTCATAATTCATAATTCCCACTAACCACTGATCACTGGTTACTGATCACTGATCACTGATTTAGTCGTCCATTTGCCAGGGTTCGGTGATGTTTTTTTCATCGAGGATATTTTTGGCTCTTAAAATCAAGACCAATTGACCTAGGATGGTGACATCGGGGGGACTATCAAACCATTGTAAAGAGACGGAATTATCTCTCTCTACTAGATAATAATTGTTCACGTCCCATTCGGCCAAAACTCGATCGATCACTAATAACACTTCCTCGGACCTGGTGGCAATCGATCGAGGTAATTGATCACTAGGCCATAAAATCGCTACAGGATCGATCGCCTTTAGAATTGCTTGCCAACCGGGGAGAGGCACAATCGTTTGTTTATCCCCCACCGTTACCAGTCGAAAAGGTTCCTCGACGCTCAAACTTTCTGTGCATTTTATATCAGTTACCGTCACCGGAAATCTTCCTACTAAAGGGATAATTCTGGCTAATTCGTCCTCATCCTGTAAACGATGGACGGGCAGCAGGGGAGCGCTACGGGAGGGAGTAACGGTAAAATCTTGTAGTAAAGACTCGATCGCCTGTCTGGCCGAGTCAGAATGGGCAAATTTCAACCCTTTAGCGATTAATTTCGCTCTTTCGGCTAAATCTCGCTTTTGTTTGCCCCGTTTCCAACACTGATAAGCGATCGCATCTCCAGGATGACGGGTAAATTCACTGGGAATCTGGGATAAACGGGAAAAATCTTGGATAGCTTTGGCGATATCGTGTGCTTCAGCCACCTCAATCCTTTTTTCTGCCGCTAATTTCGCTGCCCCCAGTCTTTGTTCTTGGTTGAGAATCCGCAATTCGTATAGCACATCACTGCGCGGCCCGATGTAGTAACTTAATAAATCTTCAGCTGCTCCCGCTTTGATTAAACTCTCAAAAACTTGGGCAGCGACAATAATTAAATTTTGTTGGGCATTTTGAAACCCGGTTTGTTCAAAAATTAACTGGGAATCGTAGCCAGCTTTTTGCAGTTTTTGACATTTTTGCCCCCAATTCACCCAATTTCCTTCCTTATGAAGCAGCGAGCGCATTAATTCGGTCGCTTCCGTTTCGCTGATTCGATCATCTGTACTGCGAGGCTGTTCTGTCATAGACAACTTGATCAAGCTACAATAACTAAAATTTATCTAATCCCTAAAAAATCTTCAATAGCAATTAAGGTTAACAGGATAGACTAGATAGTAACAGGATAGCTGACAATCACCCCCTTCGTACCTGTTAGGGCAAGTTTATCTTCAATGTCTAGATTAAGAGTTAATGGAAGCATTCCCCCCTCGTCCACAACTAACCCCGGTCAAAGGACGATGAAAACCAAGCGTCACCCCAAAGATAGCGCCTTGGGTTTAGTCTCTACCCTCAGCTTTCCGGCGATCGTCGGGACGGCGGATATGATGCTAAAATCGGCAGAAGTTACCCTCGTGGGTTACGAAAAAATTGGCGGTGGTCACTGTACGGCGATCGTGCGTGGTAATATTGCCGATGTGCGTTTAGCAGTGGAAGAAGGGGCAAAAACCGCCGCACAGTTCGGACAATTGGTATCTAAATCGGTTATTCCCCGACCGATGCCCAATTTAGAGGTAATTTTCCCCATTGGTAGCCGTTTAGCCGAAATTGCCCAAAGTCAACGGGGTTTCAGCAAACTGAGCAATATGTCGATCGGTCTCTTGGAAACCCGCGGTTTTCCTGCTATGGTGGGGGCAGCGGATGCCATGTTAAAATCGGCCGATGTGCAGTTAGCTTCCTACGAAACGATTGGGGATGGTTTGTGTACGGCCATTATCCGGGGTTCCGTCGCTAATGTGGCCGTAGCCATTGATGCGGGAATGCGGGAAGCGGAGAAAATCGGTGAACTGCACGCGGTGATGATTATTCCCCGTTTATTGGAAGATTTAGAACATACCCTACCGGTAGCCAGCTACTGGTTAGAAACTCCCGAACCTTTACCGATGTTGTTACCCAATACTGTCCGGGAAAAACAACGGGAATTAGTCGCTTTACCGGAATTGGAAAAAACCAAAATACCAATTCGTCGCCAAGAAATGCAGGAAAAAGTGTTAGAAGAAGTGATTCCCGTGGAAGTTATCATCGATGAGGACAGTTATTAATTTTTATTTTCAACCTTGCTCCTATGCTGCTAAAAGTACAGGAGCAAAAGGTTGAATTAGGATTTGCGGCAAAAAGTTTGTTACTGGGTGTGGATTTCCCAGTAAAAAATCTGTACAGAAGCCCCCGACAATTAAACGAATCGAATAATGATAAATTTTTGTCAAGAGGTGCGGTCAGATCGAATAATCGTCGCTAGAATCAGCCTAAAATGTCAGGAATTTAGTTAAATAAGGTTTTTGGCAATAGGCTAATCTGGCTAACACGCTTTTGGGCGTAATATAGGGAAGACTTCTGGCGATTGCGCCTAGATGGGTTGATATGCCAAAAGTTGACCCATATCGTTACCCCAGAGAGTGTTATACGGAAAGTTTCCGGATAATATGTAGTTAGAACCTCTTAAATAGTGGGTCTGCAAGCTCAATGAAAAAAGAACGAAAATTTTCCGACTACAAATCCGAAGCTGAGGCATGGATCACACTCGCCACAGGTGAGTATTACCCAGATATTCTCCCTGACGCTTGCCGATTATATGAGCCAGTTCTAGTCGAGTTTGGGCTATTGCTAAAGACATCGCATTCTTCCACTAACTTTTTCACCTCTATTATGGACACGAGGAATCAGTGGATGCGTACGCAGCTTTGCCGTGTATTTAAGAAGTACGTTAGCCCACAAACACCAGTGGAAATGTTAAAAAGAAAAACAGACGCAGATAAAATATGCGCTCAGTTTGGTGATGCTTTCAGGAATATTGTCGAAGTCCAACAAAAATTTGACAGTCGCCCCATGCCCGACGAAGCGTTATGCGCAGTGCTTTGGGAATACAAGGATCGCGGTAAAAAAGGGTATGACTTAACTGAAAGGTTATTCGATGTTCTGCGCAGCCAGCATATCGGGTTGGTTGTTACGGGCCCGGAAAGAGCGGGTAAAGATGTACTGCTAGGAAATGTTTTTAATGATTACCCGAAGCCAGATCGTCCAGTAGATTTCGTTATCTATGAAGGCAAGAAAGTGCTTGCTATTGGTTTGGCTCGCTACGACTCAGATCGCGGCGGTGCACAGGAGGACGATCGCACAGGTCAATATCGTGAAGTTGCCCAAGAGATTCTTGACTATGCAGACAGTCATGGATTGCCGCATATCAAAGTGGTCTATGTAAATGACGGCCCAGGCCTCTTACTTGGTTCTATGTGGAATGATTACGCCTACATCGAAGATCAATGGCCAGACCGAGTAAAGGTTGTCACGCTGCGCATGGTTCCAGATCGCATCACATCTGAATGGTTGAGGTCTTAAGTATGGCGGTTCCAATTCCAGGCATGGGAAATCGTACAAGAGGAGAAAGGGTGTCGCCTGTGGACAGTAATGGTTTTCGCCTAGAGTACCCCGGAAAAAAGGCACAAGAAGATATTCTTGCGCTTCCCGCAGGACACTACTTGCCAAATTCGGCATATTCAGGCGGCGATAATAGGCTTTACCACGCGGACAACTTGGCTGTACTTGCGGCTTTAGCGAGGGATGAAGCCGTAAGCGGAAAAGTGAAACTTGTTTACATCGATCCTCCATTTGCAACTGCATCATCCTTTGAGTCAAGAAAACAAAACCATGCTTATGACGATCATCTTGTTGGACCTGATTTTGTTGAAACGTTACGCGAACGCCTAATTTTAATTCACCGTTTGTTGGCCGATGATGGTTCGCTATACCTTCACCTTGATGAAAGAATGATTTTTCATTTTCGCGTCGTCTTAGATGAAATTTTCGGAGAGAAAAATTTCCGAAATTGCATAACGCGCAAGAAGTGCAATCCTAAGAACTACACGAGAAAGACATACGGAAATGTAGCCGACTACATTCTTTTCTACACAAAGAGCGATAACTATGTATGGAACCGACCAATTGAACCATGGGATGAAGTTAAATCAGTAAAGGAGTATCCATGCCTTGATCCCGATGGGCGCAGATACAAAAAAGTACCCGTCCATGCTCCCGGTGTCCGTAACGGGGAAACAGGTGGGGAGTGGAAAGGCAAGCTGCCGCCACCCGGAAAGCATTGGCAATATAAACCGTCAACCCTAGATGAGATGGATGCCCGTGGAGAGATTTATTGGTCGCCAACGGGAAACCCGCGCCGAAAAATCTATCTTGAAAATAGCGCTGGAATTCCAGTGCAAGACATTTGGATGGACTTTCGTGACGCGCATAATCAAAACATTCATATAACTGGCTATCCAACGGAAAAGAATCCTGCACTTCTTTCTAGAATTATTGAAGCATCATCAAATCCTGGTGATCTTGTCCTAGATTGCTATGCAGGGTCTGGAACCACATTAGTGGTGGCATCAGAGCTTGGGCGAAAATGGATTGGTGTTGATCGTAGCCAGGAGGCTATTACAACAATATTGCATAGGATGGCTAATGGCTCGGATCGTATGGGTGATTTTGTCAATGAGAAATCCAAAAAAGCTTCATTGCCATTATTCAGCATTGCCGACTTCACACTGTTTGAAGAGGCTGCGGAAGAAAACATTCAGCCTAAAGATGCTGACATTACATCGCCAAACGGGGTTCTAACAATTCGTTCCAGCGGACGCGCTAAAGCGCGCCTCTGAACTTATCCGTTATGCTGAACCAATAAGCTGTAGTGCGATGCCGAAAGCACTGCGTAGCAGTACGCAATCTTGTAGGGTGCGTTCCCTAAGGTGGCTCCTACTGCTCCAGCGATCGATTTTGGGGAACGCACCATCCACATTGATTGAAACTGTGGGCATTATGCTAGAGTGGTGGTAAGAGCAGTTATCAACTACTACAAACAGTTGACTTGGTAAAATACATGAGTACATCTGCAAAATCACTAGAAGAACTGGTGAGACAATTACCGCCCCAGTTAAAGGTTGAAGTACAAACGTTTGTAGAGTCACTTTTAAGTAAATCTAATCAACCTATAAAACGTAAACTCCGTCAAGACTGGGCAGGGATGCTTAAAACCGATTACACATCAATTGAGTTACAGCATCTTGCAGTTGAATGGAGAAATGGCTAGTGTTTCTTCTGGATACGAATATTTGGCTAGAACGCTTATTAGGACAAGGACAGGCGGAGGTTGTTGCGGAGCTACTTGATACGCTCTCACCCTCTGATATGTGTATGACTGATTTTACTTTACATTCTATCGGGGTGATCTGTAATCGGCTGAATCAAAGAGACGTTTTTATCAAATTTGTCGATGACGTTTTGATTGATGCTGGTGTTGTGCTGGTCGGTGTTCCTGCTAACCAAATGAAGAGAGTCGTAGAAATAATAGATCTCTTTCGCTTGGATTTTGATGATGCTTACCAATATGTTGCTGCCGAGCTTGAAAAAGCTACTATTGTGAGTTTTGATCAAGATTTTGACAGGACAGAGCAAAGACGTTTGACTCCTATGCAAGTGCTTAAAATTAGAAATTAATTGCTTGCTCCCGTCAGTCATTGCCGTAGGGTGCGTTCCCTAATGTAAGTACTACTGCTCCAGCGCTCGATTTTGGGGAACGCACCATGTACATTGATTGAAGCTGTGGGTTAAAGTGCGGTCGCCGATCTTAATAAGCTACATTAACAACAATACTTAAAGAGAAGGCTTAAAATGGTTAAATCAACTTTGTACACGACAGCAAAAGTCCTACCGGGAAATAGAATTGAAATTGAATCTCCAGATCTGACTGTAGGACAAACTGTTGAGGTGGTTATTTTGGTTGAAGAAGTTAGTTCTGATTCTTCCACCACCGAAGATATATCTCCATCCTTAAAACAGCGTCTTGCTTTTCTGAAGTTACCAATGACTGAACGTAGAAATATTCTCAAAAGTCAAGCCGATATAATGCTCTCTCACTATCAACAAGATTCTGAATGGCAGGAGTTAATGGCAGGTGACATCATTGAGTATTAACCCTGAGCTGCCAAAACGTGGAGAAATTTGGTTAGTCAACTTCGATCCTACTGTGGGTGCAGAAATCAAAAAAGTGCGTCCTGCTGTCGTCATCAGTTCCGATTCAGTAGGAAAGCTTCCTATCAAGCTTATTGCTCCTATTACAGACTGGAAAACATATTTTTCCGCAAATTTCTGGCACGTTAAAATTGAACCTAACAGTATCAATGGATTGAATAAAGCTTCTGCAATTGATACTCTTCAACTAAGGGGGGTGGATTTACAAAGGTTTATTCATAAATTAGGAAGTGTTTCTGAAATTACAATGCTGGAAATTATAGCTTCCATTGCTACTGTAATCGAATTTGAGGTCTAACAAATGATTGCACCCGACCGTGTGTTAGATAACTCATAATCATGTAAACGTAGTGAATTCAGCTGGTAGGCTGCGTTCCCTAATGTGGCTCCTACTACTCCATCGATCGATTTTGGGGAACGCACCATGCACATTGATTGAAGCTGTGGGTTAAAGTGCGATGTGGGCTAATCTGGCTAACACGCTTTTGGGCGTGATATACCTGAACTTCCCCCATACATATATACCATAATAGCCGAAAACCCTTATCCATCAATGGATACACCCCCTTAACTTTTCTTAATGTACCCATGTAATTTGTAACATTTCTTAATGGACAAGAATTCTCTCCATTTGCTAAAATGATAGCCATGTATATAGAAAAAGTTCCTAACCGTAATTCTCCCCCCGCTGTTCTTCTTCGTGAGTCCTATCGAGAAGGAGAGCAAGTCAAAAAAAGAACCCTTGCCAATCTCTCAAAATTACCCGATGATATTATCGACAATCTAAAACTGGCTCTTAAAGGAGCAACACTGTCCATGAATGAAGGCATTCCCAATCATTTTGAAGTGATTAGAAGTCTTCCTCATGGTCATGTAATGGCTATTTTAGAGACGATTAAAAAATTAGGTTTAGATAAAATAATCAGTGAAAAATCCTCACGAATCAGAAACTTAGTGGTGGCG
>NZ_JADEXI010000065.1:0-13367 GCF_015207185.1 Microcystis sp. LEGE 08355
CCCTACACCCCACACCCCACAACCCCACTGAATTACTGCTCACTGATAACTGAAATGGCCGATTCTGAACTACAGCAACAAGTCCAAAGATTACATCGACTGACGGTATGGGGTCGTTGGTTATTCGTGTTGGGTTGTTGGTTAGGGATTGGTTCGGCGAGTTTATGGGTTTTATGGGATGATATAGCCTTAATGCGGCAATATTTTACTTGGACAGCCCTTAGATACGCTTTAGCTTTCAATTACTGGCCTTCTATCGGTCTAGCCTTTTGTTTTGCCATTACAGGAGCAGTGTTAGTCTGGCAAAGTCGCAACATTATTTTAGGACTTTCCCCCAGGGAAAAACTGCGCTTAGAGCAAAGGGTGCAGAAAATTCGGGCCGAAGGGTCGCGTCATCCCCTCTGGCGCTGGATCTTAAAAAGCAGGGAAAAAGACTTACAATAATAAAGATTTGCTGAAAGCTGACGGCTAGAATCCCCACTAGATATAATTCTTTACGCAAAAACTATTGACTTTTGAATCCACTTATGACCGTGACTCCCCAAGCTCCTCCGAAAACTCGCCGCGTGGTTTTTCCCTTCACCGCTATTGTCGGCCAGGAAGAAATGAAATTATCCCTAATGCTCAACGTCATCGACCCCAAAATTGGCGGGGTGATGATTATGGGGGATCGAGGTACGGGAAAATCGACCACAATTAGGGCTTTAGCCGACCTTTTACCAGAAATTGACGTAGTTGCTAACGATCCCTTTAATTCTGACCCCAATGATCCCGATTTAATGAGCGATGAGGTGCGGCAAAAGGTGGATGAATCCATTCCCTTGACCATTGCCAAGAAAAAAGTCACTATGGTAGATCTGCCCCTCGGTGCGACGGAGGATCGGGTCTGTGGCACGATTGACATCGAAAAGGCCCTGTCAGAAGGGGTAAAAGCTTTTGAACCAGGATTGCTGGCCAAAGCTAACCGCGGCATTCTCTATGTGGATGAAGTCAATTTACTTGACGATCACCTCGTCGATGTGCTATTAGATTCGGCCGCTAGTGGTTGGAATACGGTGGAACGGGAAGGAATTTCCATCCGTCACCCGGCCCGGTTTGTTTTGGTGGGATCGGGCAACCCAGAAGAGGGAGAATTGCGCCCACAACTGCTCGATCGCTTCGGAATGCACGCCGAGATTCACACCGTCAAAGAACCACCTCTACGGGTCAAAATCGTGGAACAGCGTGCGGAATTTGATGGCAATCCCCTCTCGTTTTTAGAGAAATATAACTTAGAACAGGAAGAACTGCAAAGAAAGCTAGTGGAGGCCCAGAATCTTTTGCCTTCTGTGGAGCTTGATTATGATCTGCGGGTGAAAATTTCCGAGGTTTGTTCCGAGTTAGACGTGGATGGATTGCGCGGCGATATCGTTACCAATCGCGCCGCTAAAGCTCTGGCCGCTTTAGAAGGACGGACAACTGTGACGGTAGATGATATCCGTCGGGTAATTGTTCTCTGTTTACGTCACCGTTTGCGGAAAGATCCCCTAGAATCGATCGATTCTGGTTATAAAGTCTTGAAAGCTTTTAATCGCGTCTTTGGATTAGAGGAAAATTCCTAAATCTAATTCACCCTCTCCCCGAAGAGAGGGTTTTTGACTGGATTTAGAGATGAAGGCCAAAAAGGGCTAGATGTGGCCGAATAAGCTAGAATTTTATCGATCGCTGTTATCCTCTGGGGGAATGTCGATGTGGGTTGAAAGTATAACACTCGAAAACATTAAATGCTTCCAGAATCAAGAGATTAAATTTATTATTCGTAATCCCGATAATAAACGTCGTCAGGATGCTAAACCTTATCATTGGATCACTTTATTAGGAGAAAATGGAGTAGGAAAAAGCACGATTTTACAGGCTTTAGCTTTACTGCTCGCCGGACCAGAAGCAGCCAAAGAATTATTACCACGTCCGACTGGTTGGATATGTAATCCCAAGACACCGGGTAAATTAACCGCAGTGCTTCATCAAGAAGATGGGGATGCGGGAAAATATGGTACGGATAAAACTCGAAAAACTTTTGCTTATTCCTATTTTGTTACAGGCAAGGAAAGGTTAGAGTTAGGAGGCAGTAAGGACAAACAAACCTATACAGAACCAGCATTAATCGAAGAAAATAGCAAAATTTTAAGTTGGTTGCGAGCCAATGCTTTTGCCTCCGATAGTCGTGGTTGGTTTGCCGTCGGTTATGGAGCTTTCCGTCGTTTGACACGAGAGAATCAACGGAATATTCCTAGTCTTGAACCCCCGCAACGCTCTAGCAACTTTTTCAGCCAATTTAATGAGGATACATCTTTAAGTTCTTTTGAGAGATGGATGGTGTATTTAGATTATCGAATAGCCAAAAATCCTGAAGATAGTCAAGCCAAACAAATGAAAAAAATCGGCGAAGAAGCAATTACTAAACTGTTACCCGGTAATGTAGAAATTGCTGAAGTAACTGCCGATGCCTTGATTCAGTTTCTAGTTAACGGTCAAAAAGTTCCAACCATTAGTTTATCCGATGGTTTTCGGAGTATGATTGCTTTAGCTGGGGATTTAATTTGGCGATTATTACAATCCTTCCCCAATCTAGATAACCCCACAGAGGCTTCTGGAGTCGTCTTAATCGATGAGTTAGATATTCATTTACATCCTTCTTGGCAAAGGGAAATTGCTGGATGGTTACAGGAAGTTTTTCCCAAGCTTCAATTCTTTGTCGCTACTCATAGTCCTTTAATCGCTGCTGGTGCAGGGGAAAATTCTTTAACCCTACGAATCGATCTGGTAGAGGGTGAATTAGAGATTGTAGAAATTCCTTATTTAGAATTAGCGGCTAATGTTGATCGTACTTTAACAAGTGCTGCTTTTGGTTTGAAATCAACCTATCCCACTGATACAGAAAATAAAATTAAGCGTTACCACCAACTAAATCGTAAAAATAAAAATCTGGCAGCAGAAGAAAAGGAAGAATATGAACAACTGTCATTATTTGTTGGAGAAGTTAAACCCTTTGGCGAAATTAGTCAACCTAATAGTTTAGAATCCCGAATTGATGCCTTACTAGAGGAGCGTTTATCTTGATTCCTGTCACCAGAATATCAGAGCCACGCGTATTAGCTAAAAATGCCGCTCGTTGGCTAGAGGCTTTAGAATCAATAAAATCAAACAACAAGGCAACTAAAGCTCAAATTAACCAAGCACAAAATAAATACAGTCATCCGCAAGTTAAAGACGCATTAGTTAAAATGTTTAATGGGAAATGCGCTTACTGTGAAAGTAAGATTACAGTGGTAACTTACGGAGCGATCAAACATTTTTATCCAAAAAGCCAGTATCCTGATCTGACTTTTACTTGGGAGAATTTACTGCTTTCTTGTGATAAATGTAATGATGCCAATCACAAAGGCACAAATTTTCCTCTCGATGATATCACGGGAAATCCTCTGTTAATAGACCCCACGGATGGAGTAAGCGATACGAATACACATCTTGAATTTGTTTGGGATGAAATGGCAAAATTGGCCAGTGTTTATGGTCGGGATCGGCGTGGTCAAATTGTTGAAGATTTGTTCGATCTCAATGGTATGCGTGGACGAAAAGAATTAATTAACTATCGTAGTCAATATATTAAAAAGTTGTTAGCATTATTACGTTACGCAAAACAAGGAGACTCGGAGGTTTTATCTGTACTGCAAGAAGCTTGTCAACCGGGAGCGGAATATTATGCTTTTGCTAGTATTTATATACTGCCTCATTTGCCTCCCTAAAATCAAGGGTAATTATTATCTACAGTCTGAAAAACAAAATTTATCGCTTATTATTCTCACCTTACTTGCTATTTATGTCTCGTCCTGTTGTTTATTTTGCCGTTACTAATCATGGTTTTGGCCATGCTGTCCGCAGTGCTTCGGTGGTAGCTAATATTATTGAACTTAATCCCGAAATTTTGCCGATATTAGTCACCACTGCTCCGCGCTGGTTATTAGATTCCTATATATCTGGAGAATATATTCAAAGACCCCGGGGGTTTGATGTGGGGGTAATCCAATCGGATAGTTTAACGATGGATAAATTAGCTACCAAAGAAAAATTAGAACAAATAATTGCTCAATCAAGGGCAATTATTGCCAGTGAAGTTAATTTTATTAAAACTAATCGTGTGGGTTTAGTTGTGGCTGATTTACCGCCTTTAGCGGCACTAATTGCCAAAAGTGCGGGGCTTCCTTGTTGGATGATCGGTAACTTCGGCTGGGATTTTATCTATCGTGATTGGGGTGAAGAATTTGCCAGTATTAGTGATTGGATCAGTCGTTGTTATAATCAATGCGATCGCTTGTTTAAACTGCCTTTAGCAGAAGCAATGACAGCATTTCCCCATGTTACCGAGGCAGGTTTAACCGGGGGTACACCTCGCTACAGTGAAGAAGAATTGCGACAGGAGTTTAAGCTAAATACCCCTAAAGAAAAAACTATTTTATTGAGTTTTGGGGGGTTAGGATTAGAAGCAATTCCCTATGATAACCTCGCCAGTTTTCCCGATTGGCAATTTATCACTTTTGAAAAAAACGCGCCCGAACTGCCCAATTTAGTCCGCTTACAGGATAAACCAGATCGGAGCTATCGTCCTGTGGATTTTATGCCCCTGTGCGATCGAATTATTTCCAAACCGGGATATAGTACCTTTGCCGAGGCTTTAAAATTAGAGGTTCCGATTGTTTCTCTGATGCGAGAAGGTTTCGCCGAATCAGCGATTTTATTGGCTGGAATCCAAGATTATAGTTATCATCAAATCATTAGCAGTGAAGAATTTTTTCAGGGTAATTGGGACTTTTTACGCCAAGCCCCCCAACCGCCCAGATTAAAGGTTAAACTGCCTAAAGATG
Organism: Microcystis sp. LEGE 08355; assembly: GCF_015207185.1. Taxonomy (NCBI): domain Bacteria; kingdom Bacillati; phylum Cyanobacteriota; class Cyanophyceae; order Chroococcales; family Microcystaceae; genus Microcystis; species Microcystis sp. LEGE 08355. The sequence goes on from NZ_JADEXI010000065.1 coordinate 4,902, forward strand.
GTGCAGAATCGATAGCAAGAGCTATCGTAGAATACTTTGAGAGGCATTAACGAAGCCTGCCGACCGCCTGATCTCAACAAGCAATTTAAATTACGAACAGCTTATCAGCCTCGAAATCGTCAAAAACACCGATAACCCCCGGGGAAAGTTGACGGCCAACCTGAACCTAGACTAGGGAGACAGAAACAAGATCGGGCAGAAAGCCGATACTTGTTACAATAGTTTACAAATCACCCTGCCCCGCCATCGAACTATGTCCGAACAGATGATCTCCCCAGAGACGCAAAACCCAGAAGCGATTACTGTTGAAGTGCAGCCCGTCCATATTCCCGAAGAGCATCGGGAAGATATCGGCCCCATGGATGACAACGTAGCCGAGAGTTGGCGCTACAATCCCCAAGTTATTAACGACTATTACCGTCGGCGACCTCTAGACGTTGTGGGGAGATTAATCGAAATTGCCCTACCGGTTTTATCTTTTGTCATCGGTATCTGGTCGGATAAACTGCGGGGAAAATCGCCGAAAAATGAAATTAGACGGGCCGTACAATTGCGGGAAATGTTGACCAAATTGGGACCGACCTATATTAAAATCGGTCAAGCTCTCTCTACCCGGCCTGATTTAGTACCGCCTTTATATTTAGAAGAATTAACCACTCTCCAGGATCAAATACCCTCTTTTCCTAACGAAATTGCCTATCGTTTTATCGAGGAAGAATTAGGTTATTCTCCTGAAGAAATTTATGCAGAATTATCCCCCAATCCCATAGCGGCCGCTTCCCTAGGACAAGTTTACAAAGGTAAATTAAAAACCGGAGAGAAAGTCGCCGTTAAAGTACAGCGTCCCGATTTGATTCGCTGTATAACTTTAGATGTGTATATCATGCGTAGTTTGGCGACTTGGGTGAAAGGTAATATTAAAAGACTTCGCTCCGATTTAGTGGCAATTACCGACGAATTAGCCGCTCGTATTTTTGAAGAAATTAATTATCTTCACGAAGGACAAAACGCCGAAAAATTCGCTCAACTTTATGGTCACATTGCCGAAATTTACATCCCCAAAATCTACTGGAAATATACCGGGCGACGGGTTTTAACCATGGAGTGGGTGGACGGCACAAAATTAACTAATATCAAAGAAATTCAAGCCCAGGGTATTGATGCCACCCACTTAGTTAATGTGGGGGTGCAGTGTTCTTTGCGTCAATTACTTGAACACGGATTTTTCCATGCGGATCCCCATCCGGGTAATTTATTAGCGACTCCCGACGGTAAATTAGCTTATCTTGATTTCGGCATGATGAGCAATATTGAACCCTATCAACGCTACGGTTTAATCGAAGCGGTGGTGCATTTAGTCAACCGGGATTTTGAGTCTTTGGCCAAGGATTACGTTAAGTTAGACTTCCTGTCACCAACCACCAATTTAGAGCCAATTGTTCCCGCTTTTTCGGAAGTTTTCGGTAATGCTTTGGGGGCGAGTGTGGCAGAATTAAACTTTAAAAGTATCACCGATAAAATGTCGGCGATGATGTATGAGTTTCCCTTTCGAGTTCCTGCCTATTATGCCCTAATTATTCGCTCGATGGTGACTTTAGAGGGAATAGCGATTGGCATCGATCCTAATTTTAAGGTACTGAGTAAAGCCTATCCTTACATTGCTAAACGTCTGCTCACCGATCCTTCCACGGAGTTGCGAGATTCCCTGCGGGATTTATTGTTTAAAGACGGTACTTTTCGCTGGAATCGTTTAGAAAATCTCCTGCGAAATGCTAAAGATTCTAATGATTTTAACTTCGAGAAAGTCACCGATCAAGCGTTAGATTTTCTTCTGTCAGACAGGGGTGTATTTATCCGCGAAAAATTAGTTAATGAGTTAGTCAATGCGCTAGATAATTTCGGTCGTCGAACTTGGTTTAATCTCACGGTTAATTTCCGGGAACAGGTGGGTTTAGCGGTGCAAGAAACTCCCCCAGAATTATTAGGTGATGCCAAGACTTTTGAGCATCTTCGCAACATCTTTAGTATTTTACAGGAAACAAAAGGATTCGATGCCATGGCTATGGTGCCAGTGATGACTAAACTAATCGCTAAACCGGAAACCCAACAGATGGGACAAAAAATTGCTGAAGGTTTGCTACAAAAATCCCTAGCGCGTTTAATTCGTTACCTAGTTCTCGAATTTGATAGACCAAATCATCAGCAAAATGGAGAATTACCGAAAGCTTTACCCGCTGCCGATTAACCTCTGTTCGGTCAATAAATGCCGTGAAATAAATTTCACGGCTCCGAGAAAAACGCTAAACTGTTTTTAAAGTTTTTTTATCCTAGCCGGTTAACGGGGTTTGAAGGTGACTTGTAAACCGTCGCGAGGGTGGGGAGTGGGGATAGAGGTGAGGGTGAGATCTTGATTGGGGAGTAATTGCCAATCGTATTTTTCTACTAAACGGACGGCTAAAATTTTCATCTCTAAACGAGCGAATTCTTTGCCTATACATTCGCGTAATCCCGCACCAAAGGGGATATATCCGTAGGGTTTTTCCTCGGCTAAAAAGCGATCGGGATCGAAGGTTTCAGGACGAGAATAAATATTATTATCTTTATGGGTATTGCTGATTTGATACTGCACTATCCATCCTTTCGGCAAATGATAACCGTTAAATTGACAGTCTTCTATTACCCGACGGAATCCTCCTCCCACGGGGGGAGTAAAACGTAATACTTCTTTTAAAACGCGATCTAAATAGGTCATCTGTTTGAGGGTATCAACGCTTAAAGGATTGGATATATCAAAATTAGTTATTTCCTCCAATACAAGCTGAAAAATATCGGGATGCAGTGCCATTTGTAGGCAGAAAGTGGCGATAGCGGAGGTTAAAGTTTCATGACCGGCAAAGAGTAATAATAGCACTTGATCCTTTAATTCCGCTAAGGATAAACTTTGACCGTTTTCGTCTTTAGCTTGTAAAAGTATAGCAAGAGCATCCTGGCCGGGGTCATCATTTTTTTGTCTTTCTAAAATGATAGTCTCGATCGCTTCCAGTAATTCTTCTCGACAGCGTAATGCTTTGCCGAAAGCTGTCCAGGGAAGGGGAATGGGAAGGGTAAATAGTCCCGCACACCAAGTATCAAAAGCTTCTCCTAATTTGGTAGCAGAACCCTGATCAAGACCGACAAATAATTTACAGGCGATATCGAGGGTATAGTTTCTTAATTCAGGATACCATGACAGGGTTTTTGCAGTTTGCCAACGCTCTAAATAGTGAGCAGTAATTGTTTCTACCGTAGGGATATAACTTGCTAGGGACCGGGGTTGAAAAGCTTGATAGATTAAACGACGACGGGAAGCGTGAACATCTCCCGTATGCACCGCTAAAGATGCGCTGCCGAGGAGAGTTTTGGTACTTTTAGGCCAAGTTGCCGCAAAGTATTTATTCTCGTTGCTGAGGAGAAAACGGTTAGCTTCGGCACCGGATAAAATAATCGTGGGACTGCCAAAAATATGAGTACGGAAAAGTTGACCATATTTATTATGACGTTTACTGGCAAAATCCCCATCGGTCAAAAAAGCGATTGTTTCTCCTAATAGGGGTAATCCGAAACTGCCGGGGGGTAGGGGTAAATCTTTGCTTATAGTCATCGCTGCCTCTAGGGTAAAACTAATCAGTTGCCGTCGATTAACCCTGTTTATTCTAACCTAAAGCACCGGAGAATTCATCCCCTAATCTAGCCTGACAATTAGCGATCGCACTTGACCAAGGCAAGTATCTAAGTAGGAAGGCACAATTATTTGTAGGATGGGTTAGCGGTAGCGTAACATAATCGGGCGTTGGGTTTCATGCTTCAACCCAACCTACGTTCATCTTATATTTAATTCCACCCACCTACTTAGGCAAAATTAATCACAGATATCGCCAGTCAGTTAACAGCGAGAATTGCCGCCAATTGACATTTTTTAAGATCACCGCCATAATCACCCATTGCTAATAGTAATTCGCGGCAAACGATGCTTAAAACCGCAGAGAATCTCCCAAGATATCGTACCTAAATCCCGCGCCCAATCGTCGGCGGTGATGCACTGTGGGCCGTCTTTACCGATAAGGGTGACGATTTCCCCTGTTTTTACCTCTGGAATCTCGCTCACGTCAATCATTAACTGATCCATGGTTATCGCGCCGATTTGGGGTACTAAACGTCCTCTCAGGGATACTTTTAAACGATTGGAGAGATTGCGGGGAATTCCATCGGCGTAACCGATACCGACCACAGCAATACGGGTGTCTTTTGCCGCTATGTACTGATGACCATAACTCACTCCCGAACCGGCGGCAATGGTTTTGACTTGGGCAATGCGCGCTTTTACTTGTAGCACCGGTTGCAAAGGGACTTTATCGGTGAGATGATCGGCAGGATAAAGACCGTAGAGAGCTAATCCCACTCTAACTCGATCGTAGTGCAGAGATCGATCGCTTAGGGTAGCGGCAGAGTTGGCTAAATGCAGACAGGGGGGATGATAACCTTTTGATCTTAACTCGGCGATCGCTTGTTGGAATCTTTGTCGTTGTAACTGCATGATTTCGGGATTGGGATCGTCAGCCGTGGCAAAATGCGAGTATATACTGGCAATTTTCAGGTTAGGAGCCTCTAAAACCTGTTCGACGAATTTGGTGCCGTTTTGCCATGGTGTACCTAAGCGAGACATCCCCGTATCTAGTTTGATATGGACCTGCAGCCGCTGCTCTAAGCGTCTCATCACGCTGGCAAAAATTTGCACCTGTTCGATTTGCACCAGGGTGGGTTGCAATTGCCAATGGGCTAAGGCTGCCACTTCTTCCGGGGTATTGACTGCCCCTAAAATCATAATTGGGGCAACGATTCCCGCTTCCCGTAGTTCGATACCTTCCCCGATAGTCGCGATGGCTAAAGATTGCGCTCCGGCTTCTAAAACGCTGTTAGCCACCTTAACTGCCCCGTGTCCGTAAGCATCGGCTTTAATTACCGCCATTAATTCCGTTTTTGGGGCTAATAAGGCCTTGACTTTTCGCACGTTTTGTTGTAAGGCAGAGCGATCAATCTCTACCCAAGCACGATAGCGAATTACTTCCGACAATTGATAATCATGACGGTTTTTGGGCGGATTGATGATTTTTGATTCGATGCTAAACGTCACTCGCTCACTCCTTTGCACACATAACCCAATTTATAGCAAAAGAAAACCGAGAGGGCTAGGAAAAAAGCCTGAAACTCCTCTGGATTTCCTCCTTTTTGCCTGTGGAATCTGGGTTTTAAGATGAATGGGATGTTAGGAAGTTCCCGAAAAAATTGGCAGTTAGGGTTATCGGTGTTAGGGGTTAGGGTTTTTCCGTAGAGAATGAACAGTAACGGGTAATCAGTGACAAGAAAGTAGCGAAGTTTTCACCTAACACTATCTCAGTGGTTGGACAGAAGTGAAGTTAACTGTGGGGTAAGGAATGCCAAAAAGCCTAGACTTAAGATAAAATTATATCCAACCAGATGCAGTATAGGAGTTTAGCCAATGTCTAACGAAACTGTTACTTATTCCCTAGAAGCTGTCCTCACAAGGATTGAGGGGAAGATCGATAAGATTGATGAGCGCTTGACAAAAGTAGAAATAGGATTAACCGATCTCAAAGGAGATATTAAAGTGTTAGACGAGAAAATCGAAGGCATGGACAATCGGCTAAAATCAGTGGAAGGAACCCAAAAAAATCAGGTCTGGACATTAATTATCCTTTTGGGGAGTGCCATTTTTACGGCCGGATGGAAAGTATTTTTTTCCAGTAATATCTGATCTTTCTAATTCTCAACAAGACTACAGTTAACCGCTCCTGAAAGAAAATTTTCTTAAAGCCTAGACTTAAGATAAAATTATATCCAACCAGATGCAGTATAGGAGTTTACCCAATGTCTAACGAAACTGTTACTTATTCCCTAGAAGCTGTCCTCACAAGGATTGAGGGGAAGATTGACTCGCTTGAGAAGCGGGTTAACGAAAGATTTGACAAGGTAGAAGATCGGTTAACCAAACTAGAAATAGGAGTAACTGATCTCAAAGGTGATATTAAAGTGTTAGACGAGAAAATCGAAGGCATCGACAATCGGCTCAGATCGGTAGAGGGAACCCAAAAAAATCAGGTCTGGACATTGATTATCCTTTTGGGAAGTGCCATTATTACGGCTGCTTGGAAAGTATTTTTTTCCAGTAATATCTGAGTTATCCAATCCTCAATAAGACTACAGTTAACCGCTCCTGAAAGAAAATTTTCTTAAAGCCTAGACTAAGATAAAATTATATTCTAACCAGATGCAGTATAGGAGTTTAGCCAATGTCTAACGAAACTGTTACTTATTCCCTGGATGTCGTCCTTAAAGAAATCAAAGACAGCATCAAGGAAGTTAGTCAAAAATTCGATAAGATTGATGAGCGGTTGACAAAAGTAGAAATAGGAATAGCCGATCTCAAAGGGGATATTAAAGTGTTAGGCGAGAAAATCGAAGGCATCGATAATCGGCTAATATCGGTAGAGGGAACCCAAAAAAATCAGGTCTGGACATTGATTATCCTTTTGGGAAGTGCCATTATTACGGCTGGGTGGAAAGTATTTTTTTCCAGTAATATCTGATTTCTCCAATCCTCAACAAGACCACAGTTAACCCAACACAGTTGACCAGATTTCCTCATTGCTTATTTCCCAATACAAAAACGGCTAAAAATGCGATCAAGTACCGATTCAGTTACTTCTTCGCCAGTAATTTCTCCTAAAGCTTGAATGGCAGTACGCAGATCGATCGACCAAAAATCAAAAGGCAAATCTTGGTCAATTGTTTTTTTGACCTGTTCCAAAGCAATTTTCGCCCTAGTTAAAGCGGCCGCTTGTCGTTGATTAATGGCCAAATCCAAATTAGCCGCCTGTAGTTCTTGATTTTGGACAGCATTAATAATAGTTTTTTCTAATTCTTCAATACCCTGATTTTGGGCGGCCGACAGCTTGACAACTCGCTCAATTTCTGCTGGATAAATTACCGTTTCAGGATTGGCTAAATCAATTTTATTAATCACTAAAATTAATCGGCGATCGCTGACAGAGCGATAAATTTCCCCGTCCTCCTGGGTCCATCCGGACTCTGCGGAGACGGTTAAGAGAACTAAATCAGCAGACCGGGCCGTTTGACGGGAACGTTCCACCCCAATTTGTTCAACTCGATCGCTGGCCGAGCGAATTCCAGCCGTATCGAGGACTTGTACGGGAATTCCCGCCACAACTAGCTGAGATTCGACGATATCGCGGGTAGTGCCGGGTAAATCGGTGACAATCGCTCGATCGCTCCGACTCCAAGCATTTAACAAACTGGATTTACCCACATTCGGCCGCCCCACGATCGCCACTTTCAGACCACTACGCAGCAATTCCCCGCGCTCGGCGGTGGCCAAAATTAAATTTACTTGACAAAAAACCTGTTCTATGCTATGGAGAACCGCCTCGCAATCCAAGGGCGGTAAATCCTCTTCAAAGTCAATACGGGCCTCAATTTCAGCCAAAATATCGAGACAGGTGGCCCGCAAATGGCGGATCGGTTGCGCGAGTTTCCCCTGCAACCCAGCGAGGGCAAATTGTGCCGCTTGGGGAGAACGCGCCCCAACGAGATCGACGACGCTTTCGGCTTGAGTTAGGTCAATTCTGCCGTTAAGAAAGGCACGCAGGCTAAATTCCCCCGCTTGTGCCAAACGCGCCCCATTTTCTAGACATAACTGTAACACCTGTTGTACGGGCATAATGCCGCCATGACAGTGAAATTCCACCACATCCTCGCGGGTGAAAGAGCGGGGCGCTAACATGAGCAACAGTAAAGCTTCATCGATAATTGCTTGACTTTGGGGATGCCGGATATAACCGTAGAGAAGACGATGACTTTCCCAGGGTTGACGATTGCGGGTATGGAAAAGCCGACGAGCGATCGCCACTGCCTGACTACCAGATAAACGGACAATACCGATACTACCCTGTTCCGGAACGATCGCCGTAGCGATGGCGGCGATCGTATCCCCTGTGTTTAACATCTCTCAATCACTCCTTGCTAAAATTGAAGTTGGTATCAATTTTGTCAGCATTTATGCCCGAAAATATGCGCTCACGGTCATTAAAAGCGAAAAATAAAGAAAATAGCCTAATTAATCGTCTGATGCGCTTCTGTCGCTACTGGTGGATTCGCTTGGTGCGATTACAGGGACATCCGATCGAAATCGCTCGCGGGTTAGCGGTGGGGGTGTTTTCTGGGGCCTTTCCTTGGATGGGATTACAGATCATTATTGCGATTTTTTTAGCTTTCTGTGTGCGGGGCAATAAAATCGCAGCAGCGGCAGCCACTTGGGTGAGTAATCCTTTTACATATATTCCCCTGTTTTTGTTTAATTATAAATTGGGAGAATTGTTTTTAGGTCAAGGA
>NZ_JADEXI010000066.1:0-13344 GCF_015207185.1 Microcystis sp. LEGE 08355
GGATAACAAAGGCCACGGCTAAAGCGACCCCCATCCCCGCAAATTTGGTCACAAAACCCCACACCAGCATGGCGATTAAAATCAAACTCATGCCGGGGACAGCGGGCAGCAGTTCGCCAATTATCCCCACTATCATGATGGCAATGAGGAAATAGTAGAGAATTACTAAAGTCATGATTAACGACCGCCAACGGTAATAGAATCGACTTTTAAATGGGGTTGACCAACGGTGACATAAACGCTACCACTGACGGAACCGCAAAAACCGGCCGCTAGACCTAAATCTTGGGAACACATAGAGATTTTATTCATAATCTCCTTGGCTGAACCGATTAAAGTCGCGCCTTTCAGGGGTTTAGTCAGGTTGCCATTTTCGATAAGATAGGCCTCCTCGACAGCGAAATTAAATTCCCCCGTGGCCCCCACACTACCACCGCCCATTTTTTTGCAATAAATGCCTTTATCGATGGAATTAAAGAGATTATCGAGGGTATATTCCCCGGGGGCGATGTAGGTATTCCGCATCCGACTAGCGGCCGCATAGGTGTAGTTTTGACGGCGACCGCTACCTGTGCGCGGATGACCGGTTTTAATTGAACCGGTGCGATCGGCAATGAAGTTTTTTAGGATACCATTTTCAATGAGGAGAGTACGCTGGGCCGGCATTCCCTCATCGTCCATATCGATAGTACCGAAAGCTTTATCGGATAATCCTTCGTCCCAAGCTGTCAGGTTTTCGTGGGCGATTTTTTCGCCTTTTTTATCGAGAAAGGGCGTGGTTTTTTGTTCGATTTGCGTAGTTTCTAGCAAATGGCCACAAGCTTCGTGGAAGATAACGCCGCCAAATTCATTGGCCATGACGATGGGATAACTGCCGGATTCTACATAGTCAGCGTAAAGCATTTTACCCGCCGATTCGGCCACTTCTGCCGCCGATTCCTCGGCATTCCACGTCCGCAGAAAATCGGGATTACTGGTACTACCCACCCGTTTACCAATGCTAGAACGATTGGTCCCATCGGCACAGAGGAGATTATAGCCCACCGACTGGGTGAGGCGAATATCCCGGGCAAAAGTGCCGTCACTAGCGGCAACTAAAATTTCTTGCCAATCGCGAAAATAAGCGGCGCGACGAGATTGGACGTGAGAGGCTTTCTGATTGAGTTGAACGTTAGCAGTTAGGAGAATATCACCCATTTCTCCCAAAGAACTGCAATTATTCAGCCAAATATCTTTATTTTTGACCGTGGCATAATCCCGGAACATTTCCAGATTGATTTCGGGAATATACGCGTTAGGACTGGGTAGGTTTAAACCGAGAATCGATAAACCTTTTTCTAGGGCATTTTTTAAGCCTTGGAAGCTTAAATCGTTGGTACTGACATAACAATCGGCTTTCCCGCGAAAAAGGCGGATTCCTGCCCCTGTAGATAGTTTCGGTGAGAGACTGGTGATGCTGTCATCTTCGGCTAAACAACTGATATAGTTGACTCTTTCGAGGAAAAATTCGATAAAAGTCGCCCCGGCAGCCCGTCCCAGTCCCAGAAGAGTGGACAAAGGGGCCGCCCAAGAGCTATCAAAGCGCTCCAGACTAGGATTATATTTCAGGGTGGGGAGTTCTTTGGAGATGAGTAGGGTGGGTGACATAAAGCTCGTTTATCAGTTAATCTGCTGGTTTCTAGTCTAACAGCTATCAGTTTTTTCCGTCTGGGGATGCGTTAGCGCGGCCCAACCCGGCTAAATTTTTCTCCTTCATATCTCTTAATAAAAACCTTGATTCGATCGCTGATCACCCGCAAGATTAAATAAAGAGCGACTCAGGATTAAAATAATGGCCACAGCGACACAATTCTTAAACATTTCTGACTTGACAAAAGATGATTATTGTGTATTCGGTTTAGCGATTTGTTTTCTCAAACAGGAGGGAGAATTAGAAAAAGTGGCGGTGTTAGAACCGATTCCCTCGGCAGCCCTAGAGGCAATTGTCAAAGGAATTCCCACTTCCTACGAATTTGCCCGCGCCATGGCTTTAGGAGAGGTATTTCAGGACGATAATCCTCAAATACCCAGTAATTTCCCCGATAATGCCCAATTATGCGAGAATTTTGTCGAAAGGGCGATTGCGGCCACTCGCACCTATAAAAATCAACCCCACCTGCAAGGGTTCATCCCCTTGGGCAGCCAAAAAGACGATTTAAACTTTTCCCTAGAGAAAAAACGCATCTTGAATGCTGTTCATGTGGTGCGGACGGAGGATAACGTCAAACAACATTCTCACACCCATAAGGTTTTGTAATCAAGGTTAGTTCGGGTTAGGGAAATTTGACAGTTTTCCCTAGCCCGAACTCAGATGAACCAGTTATCTTAAGGGTGAGGTGTAAAGTTGGGATTTTGAGGAGTCGATGCCCAATTAAGTAGGGAGGCACAATTATTTGTAGGATGGGTTAGCGGTAGCGTAACATGAGCGGGCGTTGGGTTTCATACTTCAACCCAACCTACGTTCATCTAAAAAGATTATGATTTTTTTCTCAATTTAGGATTAGTAAACCATGGCAAGTATAGAAACATCATTAGCAGAAATTATTAAGGTTGCATCTCACATTTGCAGAAATAGCGACAATCAGCAATTATTGGTGAATCTTAAATTGGTACAAGTATATTAACAACTGCGTGTAAGCATCTCACCGAAAAGCAAATGCGCTCCGGGGTTTGGGGGGTTCTACCCCCCAAAAGCTTGGATTGAGTCATAAAATCGAAAGTAACGCCCAATTTTCAAAGAGAGGTTCCCTTTAAAAACCCCAACTTAGTAGATTTATAAAAATGAGATGCACCCAATTATTAAGGCAATCCTACACATAAATTTTGGCTGACTGAATAAATATCTTCAAACAAATAATCCCATTGATTTTCTAAATGTTTAGCAATATGGTAGGCAAGCAAAGGTGGGACAGCATTACCAATTAATTTGTAACCATCCGTAGCCGAAAGTGAATATTTTCCATCTCCCTTATTTTGTTGACGCACAAATTCAAAATCATCGGGAAAAGTCTGTATTCTCGCACATTCCCGCACAGTTAAACGTCTCATTTTTAACCCTGCTTCTAACTCATTAATTATCTTTCCCCCTAATTCTAAAGATAATCTCCTAAATTCAATATTGCCGTGATGTTCCGAGCGAATAGTCGGACCTAAACCCTGTAAATTAACCTCGATTTGTCCCTGAGTTTTGCCATAATGTTTAGCTTTTGAATAGCTTTTTTGTGAGAGGTCAAATAACTCATCTTCCGGTTCTGCTAAACCTGATAATATTTGGCCCACTGTACTGTAAGTTTTAAGAAGATATATTGAATCAAACAGATTTAATTGATGCTTAATAACTTCATGGGTTGGATGCGGAAAAATATCATGATTTTCTAGATGTCCTATCGCTGTCGCTTTTAAATAGGTTTTATTTAAACCGATAAAGATAATTCTTTCCCTAGTTTGGGGAATTCCGTAATCGGGAGCAAAGAGAAGTTTGGGGATAACTATATATCCATCTTTACCAATGGCACTAAAATCATCTTCAATTATATCTTTAACATTAGCCAAAGAGATTAAACCTTTGACATTTTCAGCAATAAAAACTTTAGGTAAGGTTAATTCAATAACTCTTTTCATCCAATAATAGAGTTTCCCGCGATTGTCCTGAAAACTATCTTCACTCTCGTCTAGCAGTTTACCCCTGTGACTTTTGTGAGAATTAAACCCCTTTCTTTTTCCTGAAACACTAAAATCTTGACAGGGAAAACCTCCCGTTACTACATCGATATTACTGGGAAACTGAAACTCTCCTTTTTCTGCTTGTTTGACTAAATCTACAATACTCCCCAAGTGAAATACATTTGTTTTACCCCTTTTTTCAAAGTAGGGAATCCAAGCATTATGAGCAGCTTTAGTTATATCATTAGCAAAGACAGTTTCAAAAGTAGTGCGCGGTAGTTTTAGCCATGGTTCCCGTCTTTCTACTATCCAATCTCGATGAATATTTTCATTCACACAGTCTTGGTGTACCCAAAAACCTCCCTCTAATCCTAAGTCCATTCCCCCGCAGCCAGAAAATAGGGATAAAACTCGCTTTTGTTGCCTATTCATCACTATTGATTAAATGAGTAATTTAATAATATCACACTGATAATCAACTCGATCGAAAGGGATTAATTAAAGTTAGTTGATTGGATATTATTAATCCATCCTGCATATCTTCAGAGTAAAGAATACTAGCATCGGTTGCTAAGGCACTAGCTACAATTAAACTATCCCAAAAAGAAAAACTGTATTGAGTGCGGAGTTCAGAGGCTCTTAAAATAATATTGCGATCAAGTTGAATAACAACACATCCATCGTAAAATTCTTGAATAATTTGTCTAATTTTAATTTCACTTATTTTAGCTTTTTTGGATAAAACAGAGCAAACTTAATTAATAATTTGCGTACTGATTAAGATATTTTCCCTGCTAGTTAAAGCGTTCGCTAGATTGCGTTTTCGCATTTCTTCAGCATCGTTACACTCTGGGTCTATTAAAAGACGGTATAGCCAGATATTAGAATCACAAAAACAAAGAGAATTGGTCATAATTATAGCTGATGAATTTCTTCCCGATTTAATTGACGAATACCTTTAACAGCAACGGGATTTTGAGTTAATTGGGCAATGATTCCAGTGGTTGATATTTTTTTATTTTGTTTGATCACAATAACTTGAACTTCGCTGTCTTCCCTAAAGTCCTGTTGGTATTCTTCGGGAATTTCGATGATACCTTGTTTGATTTTGGCTTTAAATTCCACTGCATTTAACATATTGTTGCTCTCGATCGACTGTCTATAGGATTAATTATAACAAACCTTAGTTAATCCCAACAGTTCCTTCGGATCAAAGGTCCGCAGATTGGCATTGAAACTATTCTTTATTACTGGGTGAGCGCATCTCAAACGCTATTGATAATTGGTCGATTTTGTGATAGACCTGCCTATAGGAATGTCAAGTGATAATAGGCAATCAGAATAGTGACAAACTCGACCTATTTGGTCGATTGTTACTTAACAATTGAGACGGCAAATTCTACTCAAATATGCCTGAATCGTGGGCAAGCAACTCACACAAAGTTAATTTTATCAAGGATTGTTAAGATGCGCTTACCCTGTACCCCGAATGGGGTATTCTATGAAGATAGATCAGACAGTGGTGCAATTCAGACTTGAATTAGCGCAACTCTTACACGAGAGTGAGATAATAGAAATATATCCCCCAGAATAATCCTGTAGATGGCATTACCTCGTTATCAAGTCACCCTTCAAGATCAATCCGGTTCTATTGGACAAGCTGAATTAACAGAAGCAACTCAAGATGATATGCCCTCATTAAAACGAGGAGAGTGCGAATTCTATTGGGAGTCTTTCTGGGAAAAAGCCGATTTTCAGTATCAGGCAATAGTTAAACTGACACTTAATGGAAAGTGTTTAGGTTTAGTTCATTTTTCGGCATTTAACGACTCTGTCGAAGATATTGAAGAACTTAAAAATAAGTCTCCAGAGTATATATTCATCGATTATCTAGAGAGAATTGATAAACAGACATCTTACAAGCCAGTGGGATTATGGTTAATCTGGTATGTAGTCAATATGGCATTGTCGCTATGTACTGGGGATTGTCATGAAACTTTGATTTTGCTGCACTCTCTCTCAGAGGCGATCCCCTATTATGAAAAGCAGGTTATGATGGAGGGGATCAATTGGGTAACACTAGCACCAGGAGAGGAAGGCTATGCTTTCAGGTTTACTAAACAAGGGGCAAAACAGTTTTGCGACAGAATCCAACAGCGATACAGCCCAGCAAAATTCTTTGAATGAAAAATATTTATCTGAAGATGCAAGTGACGTTATAAAAGCTGGATCTAAATCTTACATGAATTATCGAGAACGGGCTGAATGGTTGAAAAAGTTAGGTTCTTCGGTTTTTGTTATGCAATCGACGGGGTTATAAGGAATGAAACCCTTATAGAGAGAGACATTGCCGCAATTTTTGTCAATTGTTTGCGTCTGGAGCGAACTAATCAATTAAATCCCTTACCAGATAAGGATTTAGTCGATTTATGCCTCCCTATCGAACCATACCAAGTCCCGAAGAGCCAAAAGTTAAAACAGCCGAAACAGGAAAACTAGGGTTAACTGTGATCTTTCAATATAAAATTCCCCTTTTTCAGGGGAATTTTATTTATCTTGTCTGATGGGATTATTTAGGGCTTCCAGTAATATTCAGCAAACCCTATATACTGGTCATCATTCATGCCATCGCTAAAAGCGAGGGAAGAATGCTGACACTAAGTTAAAATTGCGGTAACGCACCATAAATTCTTATGCTTGGTTTTTGTCATTTTGATGGGCGGAGTCGGACTCGAACCGACATGAGGGGCTGCCTCGCCACATTTTGAGTGTGGTGCGTCTACCAATTTCGCCATTCGCCCTTGGCATTAGCTTTATCATTATAACCCATTTTTGGCCCCTTTAACAAATTGTGATAATCGGGGGAACTGGCCCAACGATCGATTTCTCGCGCGCGCAGGACGGGGAGGGGATGGGTTAACTGTTGGGTTTGCAAACCCTTTAACATTTCGCCCATTTCCGAGGCGCTGACGGCATCGTAGGACTTGGCCTGATCGATAAAAGCCTCTAAATTTAATAAAGGTGCGAGACTGGGGGAACCTCCGGCTAACTTCATTAACACCGACATGACGATCTTGGGGTCTTGAACTGCCAATAAAGCCGCTCGATCGCAACTAAACTCGGCGCAGCGCACCCAGGCTAACATTCTCTCCTGTAGGGATCGTGCTAACATAGTCCCCCAATTGGGCAGTAATCCCGCCGCTAGGACCATAATATTGGCTAAAGTCAGATAAACGCCGTGTTCACATTTGAGATGACCTAATTCGTGGGCGATTACCGCTTGAATTTCTGCGGGAGTCAGCATTTCAATTAGGGAAGTGTGCATCACCATAAACGGTTTTTTGCCGCGCATGGCGAAGGTATAGGCGTTAGGAACGGGGTTTTGTTGAATGTATAATTGAGGTGGTTCTAAGTCGAGAATTCGGCAAGCTTCTAGGAGGAGATTATGCAGGTCGGGTAATTGTTTTTCCCCCACCAAAACACTAGCAGCAATATTATTTAAGTAAAAGAATTCCTCAGCAACAGAACCTAACAAACTTCTCACGGCTATATCTAACCCGGGCAATTGTTTAAGGGAATTAGTGGCCTCTAGGTCGATAGGATGCCGAAAATCATTGGCTTTTAAGCCGAGTAATAACTGTTTTGATAATTCCATATTTTTATTCATTTAACCAAGCTTTGACGCGTTCTAAACTTTTCCAATCGGGTTTTCTAGCCAAACCATCGGCGATATTTTCATCCACTTCTTGGCGAACCTCTTTGTTTAAACTAACTAATTGTTGCACCAGTTCGATATGTTCCCTAACTCCGGCGGTTTTGGTTTCTAACATAGCCAAAACCAAATTGATCCGGTTTTGGGGGGAAACTTTATCGAGTTTAACGGCTTTTTGGGCTGCTTTTAGGGCTAATTCCGGTTTATCGGTGAGCAAATAAAGACAGGCTAAACAGGACCAAACGGCGGCATTTTTCGGACTGCGATCGCTTAATTGTTTAAATTCCGGCAATAAACTGGCGGCGCTTTCTCCCTGTTGGTAGCGTTCTAAACCTTGTTCGAGGGTAAAATTGGCGGTTTCTGTCATTTTCAGCTGCGGGGTTAATCAAGGAGCAAATTTAACGGTTATCGGTGTATTACACATTGTTAGTACAATTTACCTTTATCTAGTATTCTAGCAAAATTTGTCCCCTTGTCAGCAAAATTTTAAAAGACGATGCCGCGTTCTCGCCAGATCATCAATAGGCCACTCATCGAAACGAATAACATCACTGCTTGTTTAAATTGCTGGGGACTCATTCTTTCTAAAACTTTTTGTCCTAACCAATTGCCCGGCCAGGCCGCTAATCCTAATAATAAACCGTAACCGAGAAAGGGCAGATGTAAAACTCCAAAGGCTGCGTAGGCGATTAATTTGGCCACATGAACTACTACCATGTGAACGGATTTTGTTGCCACCATTGGTTCTTTAACTAGCCCATAGTTGATATAAAACAGGTTCATCATCGGGCCGGTACTACCGACTAATCCTGACAGGAAAGCGTAGATAAATCCCGAGGGCATAAAATACCAAGTTTTAATCTCAAAAAAAGGATTTTCTTCTTGGGGAAATAATTGTTTAAGCGAGGAGAAAACCAGAAAAATTCCCAAAACTAGCGGCAACCATTTGAATTGTAAATGGGCAAAGACAAAAGCACCGAGGGTAGATCCCATAATTGCCCCGGGTAAATACCACACCGTCGAGGGCCAGTCAATGGCGCGCCAATACATTCCCATGCGTTGGACGTTACCGAGTAGCATCCCCGTGGTTAAAACTGGAGGAATGACGGCAGCATCGAGAAACCAACCTAAAACGGGGAGTAGAATCAGGGGGCTGCCCCCACCAGCAAGGCTACTAAAAAACCAAGCTAGACTACCTGCCAACATCAAGGTAACAATGATCATCGAGTTGTAAAGTTAAGTTAAAAAGAGCTACTTAATCTATTATGATATCCTCTTTGGGGTCTTCATCGGTATAATGCCATTCCACATTGGGCATAGCCTCGAAAGCTTGCCGGACGTAATCCTCCCAGAGTTTCCGCATTTTGGCTAGGTAGGGGTCTCCTAGGCGCAATTGTAACTTATGACGTAGGCTTAGGCTATTCGCTTCATACATACTCAAATAGATAGGCGGTCCGACGGAAATATTCGATTTCATGGTCGAATCGATGGAAAGTAAGGCACATTTAGCCATTTCCTCTAGGGGTGTATCATAGGTAATAGTGCGATCAAGAATCGGTTTACCGTATTTAGTTTCACCTATCTGTAAAAAGGGCGTTTCTTTGGTGGCTTGAATATGATTTCCTTGGGGATAAATCAGGAATAATTGCGGTTCTTCTCCTTTAATTTGTCCCCCAAGAATAAAGTTACATTGAAAATCAATATTATCTTGTTCTAGCCAAGTTCTTTCCCTAGCTTGTACTTGACGACTTTTATCACCGATATAGTGGGCCATATCGTAGAGATGAGTCAGAGAATGGAGATTTTTATCCTCTTGATTGTGCAGATCTCTTTTTAGTTCGTGAATCACTCCTTGGCTAATCGATAAATTGCCCGATGTACAGACCATAATTACTCTTTCTCCCGATACCGAAAAGTCAAATAATTTCCGATAGGCCGAGATATAATCGACTCCCGCATTCGTGCGAGAATCTGCCCCCATAACAATGCCAAAACGATTGATAATTCCTAAACAGTAAGTCATTTTCAGTAAACAGTAAACAGTAAACAGTAAACAGTAATTAGTGAAGATTGATCGGTGAATAATATCATTTAAAACTTAAAACTTATCACTTTAATCTGATAACTAATCACTGATCACTGATCACTGATAACTGAATTAAGCCATAACCATACCACCATCGACGTTAAGGACTTGACCAGTGATATAAATAGCGGCGGGATCGGCGGCTAAAAAACGCACCATTCCGGCGACTTCTTCCGGTTTTCCGTAACGGGAGAGGGGGATATATTTGAGAATTTCATCTGCTTTGAGGTCATGAGTCATATCGGTTTCAATAAAGCCGGGGGCCACGGCATTAACAGTGATGCCTCGACTGGCAAATTCCTTGGCTAAAGTTTTCGTTAAACCGATAACACCAGCTTTAGCGGCGCTGTAATTAGATTGACCCGGATTACCCATCAAACCGGATACAGAAGTGATGTTAATTATGCGGCCGCTTTTCTGTTTTAACATCAATTTACCGACGGCCCGAGTGCAGAGAAAAACCCCAGTTAAATTGAGATCGATGACCGCTTGCCAGTCTTCTAATTTCATTCTTAACATCAGGGTATCCCGGGTAATACCGGCATTATTAACTAAGACATCAATATGACCGAATTTTTCCTTGGTACTGTCCACTAAATTATCCACTTCTTCGCTTTTAGCCACATCTGCTTGTAGTGCTATTGCCTTTCCCCCGGCTGCGGTAATTTCTTCAACAACGGCATCGGCAGCACTGCTAGATTTAGCATAGTTCACCACTACAGTAGCACCCTGGCTGGCTAATTCTAAGGCGATCGCTTTACCGATCCCTCGCGAGGCCCCGGTTACTATGGCTACTTTGTCTTGTAAATGTTGGCATTCTGCGGGTAATAGTTTCATAATTTTCTGCATTCCCCAAATAATCGTCAAATCTCAAGAGAAAACTCTGTACTGATAACTTTGCTCAAAACACTTCATTATCTCACAAGCGGGTTAATCTGACCGCAGAAATCCTCAATGGGGATCGCTCTGTCCCCACTTTCCTGTATAGTATCAGGGAGAATTGGCCGCCACTAATTGATCGAGTTGCTGCTGCATCAAATAACAGACTTTCTCATAACATTCCCGTACATAACGGCGGTCCCGGGCCGCTTTTTTGCCGTAACGTTCAAAAATAATTGGGGGACAAACCCGGGTATGTATCGGTACGGGTAAGGGAATATTCGGCAAGGGACCGATAGCTAGTCCCCAGGGTAAACCGAAATAGATGGGACAGGTCCCAGGGTCAATACCGAAAGGCCAAGGCATACCCTTTTTATGCAATTCTTTTAATTGAGGATAAATATCTTCGAGGACAAACAGAGTCGAGTGAGCGCCGTGGGAAATGGCGGGAATAATCGGCACTTCGTACTGTAAAGCTAGTTTAACAAAAGCTTGATTACCAGCAAAATGAATTTTATTTCTTAAACTGTGGGGACGGAAAACATCCGTAGCACCTCCGGGATAAATTAGGACACTAGCGCCACTATCCAAAGCGGCGATCGCCATTTTCGGATGGGCATGAACGGCCCCCATTTGGGCTGCTAGACTAGCTTGGGATGGAAAAAATCGCCAGACTCGCGAATCCATCAAACCATAGACTAAGCGATCGCTGCCAAAGCGTTGAAACCAATCATACATCATCATAAACATATCGGGAGCCGCTAAACCGCCGTTATGGGAGCCGATGAATAATACTTGTCCTGAGGGGGGAATATTTTCCCAACCATCGGTTTTAACGCGAAAATAATGGTGATAAAACCAATCCAGAAGGGGGACAAATTTTTCGATCACTTGCGGATCGCGATCCTCTAATGACCAACCGGTGAGGGTATCAACAGGGGCCTTAGCCGCTTGTAGGGATAATTCGGCAAAAGTGGCCGTAGATGAGACAAAAGAACTAAAAATCTGCATTGATGCCCAGTTGATAATTTAAGCGCATCTTATTATCGCAAATTTCGGTTAAAAAACCCATCGTTTGAGAACGGCTTTCCTTGATGATTTTATCATTTTTACTGTCTAATCTTCACAGTTGAACCAATTTTTATCTAATAATTGCTCTAAACTGTAAGGACATTCTGAGGGAAAATCGCTAGAAAACCCAGTTTTTTGTTGAACATAATCTAAAGCATCCTGATAGATTATCGGTAATTCATCGGCTAAATAATTCTGTAAATTTGTCGTTAAAGATTTTCTTAATTGTGTGCGAAAACTGATAATTTCCGCTCGCCAATGATTCCTATTTATTTCTGCTTCTGTTGTCCAATAGTGTAAAAGTAATAAATGCTTGATCACTTGTTCAAGTAAGCTACTGACTCGGTTTTTATCTCTTTTACTCAAGCTTTCTAATTCCTCAATTAAATGGATTATATCTAATTCATCTAAGCGATTTTCCTTGAGGAGTTTTATCGTTTTCTCTAACCAAAGATGTTGATCAATTTCGTAAAGTAGGGTCAGGGTTTCTCCTCCCTCTACTTGCCAGGGATTCTGATTTAAAGTTTTCATTTCGTTGTGGGCGGTTCTTAATAGGAGATAAGTACCCTCATATATATATTAGGCGACTTTCTCCTAATTTTGATATTGACACGGGAAAAATTACCGTCCCTCCTTACAGTAACTAACTGCCATGATCCCTAAATAAATGTAAAAAAGATTAATTTTCGCCAAAATAGTTGACTTTACACTCCTCCTGTGCTGCGGTGCGCTTCAAAGTAGGTTGGGTTGAAGCATGAAACCCAACGCTAGAAACGACTCTAAGACCGATAGTATCTCAGCTAGGGAAAGTATGTTTCCATTCAATTAATTTCTAAGCGCGAGTAGAGAGATTTTTTGGCGTGGTTGAAGGAATAGAGGACGGTTTACGCAATCCCCTCGCCTTCGGTTTCCCCCTTTGAAAGGGGAGGTAGGGGGGATACCTAAGAAGTTATTTTTCAATTCTTGATTAGGAGCTATAAACCCAATTTTTCCGTAGGTTAAGTTTTTAGTTTTTACATAAAGAAACATTTTCATTGATGCCGGTTTTCCCCGTTAATATCCAGCCTTCTTGTGGTGATTTTATGGCCACCCAGTTCAGATTATCATTGGTGGTAAAGATCATTAAAGGAAATGATTCTCCTTGAACAATTTGTCCACTTTTAACGATGCCTAAATGACGGGAATTAGTGGTAGAGTCTTCATAAATTATTAAGCCATTTTTCACGGAACTATTAACGCGCAAGCAAGGAACAGTTCCTAAAGAGGTGTTATAGGCAGTAACAGTATTAGTGCCTTTGAATTGACCATTTATCCAACAGCCATATTGTATTTTTCCCGAACCTATTTGATTGATGTCATTATCTAATCTCCACCAGTAGGTTTCTTGTTGTTTCATCTCTGCATTGGGGGTGTCAACTTCGCCAAAACATAATTGCTGTAATTCTAGTCCTGCTCCTAAGTCCATATTGGAGAAACCGAAATCTATATTTGCATCGGTTAATTTATCCCAACGTTTCCATAGTGTCCAGCCTGTTTGGGGTTGATTATTGGAACCATTCGGATCACCTATTTCTGCTTGTGTTTTTATAGAGAAAAGGTTGATCAAGCTATAAATTGTTAAACTGAGTAAGCTGGTTTTTAAAATGTTTGACATTCTCATCTTGAATTATTTTTTAGAGGAGTAATAGAAAGTAATGATCAAGCAGTATTTTGAGAATAAACCCTTAGGAAGGGGAAAGAACAGAGCAAAAACGGCTCTCCCAGCTTTGGTGGGTCAAATGTATTCTAAGATACATTTCTCCTAGCGAGGGGGTGGAACGAACCACAAAGACACAAAGGACACAAAGATTGATCGATCCTATGTAAGTTAAACTTATCACACAGAACCTAGAAG
>NZ_JADEXI010000067.1:0-13237 GCF_015207185.1 Microcystis sp. LEGE 08355
CGAGACAGACCTACACCCTACACCCTACACCCTACACCCCACACCCCACACCCTACACCCCACTTCCTAACCTCCCAAATCTCTTTAACTCTTGATTAAAAAATGGGACTCTCGCAGGATATAAAAGTTCTTTTAATCGAGGATAATTTAGCCGAAGCTCGATTATTAAAGGAAATTCTTAAGGGTAATGAAAAAAAAGAATTTCATCTGGTTAATGTGTCAAGATTATCCGAGGCTATTTCTCTGTTACAACAAACAAATTTTGATGTAATTTTATTAGATTTAACTTTACCAGATAGTCAGGGTTTGGAATCCTTAGCTCCCCTTTTGATTACGGCTCCTAAATTGCCGATCGTGGTTTTAACTAATACTAATGATGATAATTTAGCTTTGCAAGCACTACGTCAGGGAGCGCAGGATTATTTAATTAAAAGAGAAGTAAGTTTAGAAATTTTAACTCGATCGCTATGTTATGCGATCGAGCGAAAACAGATGGAGGAAGCTTTACGAGAATCGAACGAAGCTTTAAAAATGAGCGTGATTGAACGCACTAATCAACTGGAAAAAGCTCAGGAATTAAATCAGTTAAAAACTGAATTTGTTTCCATGTTATCCCACGATTTTCGCAATCCTTTAAATAAAATTTTACTCTCGGCTGGATTATTAGAAGAAAGTCGCGATCGGTTGACAAAAGATCAGCAAGTTAGCTATTTTCGCATGATTCGATCGGCCATTAAAGACATGGATCAATTGCTCACAGAAGTGTTATTAATTGGCCGGGCCGATTCTGGGAGATTATACTGTCAATTTGATCCGGTGGATTTACTGGATTATTGTCAGAAATTGGTAGAATCTTTTATTGTTAAGCCGGAGCTGCAATCAGCAATTATTTTCCAACTTAAGGGCAGCTTAGAAAGAGGACTTTGGTATATAAATTTAATTAAACATATCTTGACAAATTTACTGGGAAATGCTCTCAAATATTCACCCGAAGGAAACCCCATAGAATTTAAGATTATTGTCGAATCCGAGCAGGTAGTCTTTAAAATTATCGATCGAGGGATTGGTATTCCCAGCAAAGATCAAGAACATTTATTTAAACCTTTTTATCGCGGTAGCAATGTCGATAATATTCAAGGGACGGGATTAGGATTAGCCATTGTCGGACGCTGTGTGGAAGCGCACAAAGGACAAATTTACCTGGAAAGTGAGGAAGGAAAAGGTACAAAGATCACGGTAATTTTACCGATTATTACCGACATTGAACACCTAAATTGAGATGAATAATAGGGTGAGATCACAATTTTTTTTTCTGTCCTCGCTCCCTATCTACCTATTTCTTGGATCAAGGGGACGAACTACAAAAATACCGATGGCCTTTTCCACTTTAGTGATATATTTTTCTAGGTCTTTAGCAATGGTAACTTGACCAGCAGGAGAGGCATGAATTAAGCCAATTTTGCCATCAGGAAAGCGATAAACTAGACCGGTATGGGTGGCATCTAAACCGGCGATATTAGTCACGACACCGATAATATCGCCAGCTTGTAGTTGTGGGTAAATACCTTTAATATTAACGGTGGGAATATAGGTTAAGGATAAGCTTTCTAATTGCCGTTCTACCTGTTGAATACAATCGTAATTACTTTGAGTTTTTAACTGGGGATATAGAGGGCGATTTTTGCTCATAAAGTTGAGCTTTTTTTCAAGAGTAATTCCCCCTAATTTTTGAGTTATATTTTCTAGATTGCCTCGGTTTTGGTTGTCATTGATCCAATCGGAAAAGTAATGCAGACGACTACAATAACCATCGAGAATACCGTGGCGATAACGTTGATTTAAAACCTGCTGACTAAAAGCAGAATAGTGATAATTTTTTAAAGCAAAATTGTGACTCAAAGCGAGAACTGTTTCCACAAAAAGGACACAATCAAACTCTTTTAAAGAGATAAATAATTTTTCCGTTGCCGAGCGATCGAGTAATCCTGCTTGATATTTTGCTCCTAAAAATTGAGTGGCGATATTCTGGATTATATCAGGCATCGGTAAGCGATCGAGTTGTTGATTTTGAGCGTACTGCACAAGTTTTTGATAATTAGGATCCCTGACTTGTTGAACAAGAATAGTTTCTGATCGAGCTATACTCAAGGGAATTAAAACAGGATTAATTAATAAATAGGGTAAAGTTATCCAATTAAAAAACATTGTCGATCGGTTACTGAAAATAATAAGGGTTTATCACCGACTAATACACATTAACTATCGGAGTTATCAACTGTTAAAATCTGCCAATGTTAGTTATTATTGCTTCATGTATTTTACTATTTATTCTACATAAAATTATTGTCGATATCCTCAAGTTATTGAGGACGTTTAACCCCACCACTACGTTTAACTTGAAACCCATATAAATAAATTTCAGGTATATTAATTCGACCATCAAGCCGACTTTCCACCACACCCAATTGTATTAGATATTGCACAATCCCTTCAGGTTCCTTAACAGGAGGTTGTTTTTCAGGACTCCATTTAGTTGAGCGCACAGCCTCTAAAAAAGTTTCTTTCGGCATAGGAGCTTTTAACCCTTCTAACTTAGTTTTTAGAGATTCTAACCAAGGATATTCTTCCTGTGCTAATTCTTTAATTCTATCCTCTGAAGTATCCATTAACGCACCCTGGAGATCAGAGGGTTGTAGAAGGTATAGCTCGTTCAGTTGTTCAAAACGTTCTAATCTTTTGGCTGCCGCTAGGTCGAATAATTTTAGAAAAGAGCGAGGAGCAATTCTACCCCCAGTATCCTGAAGATGATTAGGTATCCATCGGTAGGTAATACCTTTTCTAGCATTAGCACCCATATATTTACCGATCATTTTTTCGATTAATTCTTCAAATAATCGTTCATCACTACTAACATTCCATCCTAGTTGGGTTGAGCTTTCATAAATTAAATTAGGGATAATCTGTAAATAGTCTCTCATTTCTTGAGCCGAATTAGCTAACCGTTTAATCCAGAGTTGATAGAGCCAAGAGCGTTGCCATTCTAGCCGATGGGATTGTAATTTAGAAGCATCAGGAAATCCCAAAAATTCCTCTCTAAATAGGTCGGTACGAAGAAATATTTTTGGTCGAATTCTATCCCAACGACGAGAGCGATCGAGCCAAAAAGCTAATAATTCTCTAATCGGATTAGCTAGAGCATTATAAGTAGTCAATAACCGATCTAATTCATCATAAGTAATAAATAGCCAGTGGTCATCAGTAATTAATCGTTCGTCTAATTTGTCAAGAACATAATTTAGATGTTCAAAATTATCTTTAACTAAAATTCTCCATTCTGATAAAAACGATAACCTATTTTGAAGAATAGTAGTAATATTTGAATCCAATTCTTGACGTATAATGCTGGCAATACCAGATTCTTTTTCCTGTAAAATGACACCTAAAATCAATCCTAACCAGAAACTACGCCATTCAAGATTAGTAGCGTTTTGCATTTCTTTTTCTATAATTTCTGGTGTCGGAAATCGTTTTTCAGTTTTGCGAGTGCGACCAAATCCTGCAATCCATCTGGTCTGATTTAAAGGAGCAAGACCTCGAATATTTAAACTATTAACTAAAGCTTCTCGTCCAGAAGGAATGGCTAGTAAACGAAATAATTCTGTTTTACCCACACCCCGACCACCTTGAATTAATAAAATGCTTGGTTCCAATGCCCGTTTATAATCAACCACAGGGAAGAAATTTTTGAGAAATACGTCTTCATCATCACTTTCCTGTTCAGCTGTTGCTTTTCCGGGAGCAATTTCTCTCATTAATTCCAGTAACTTTTTTTTATCGAATTCAGCCATAATTTTTTACCGATTGTTTATAATCACATCACGTCCAAATAATTGACAAAGCTTTTCAGCAATAGTTTGATAAGGAGAATCGGTCATAACTTTCACGAGATTTGCTAATCTCTCTTTTTCTTCTGGAGTATCGTGCCGTGAGTCACGAGTAAAGAGGGCAATATCTCCCCGCAGACTATTATCATAGGGGACAACTATCGGGAAAAATGGTGCATCAGTATCATTAGAGTTAGGGACACCTTCAGATTCAGTATAATAGTTTTTTTGGAAAATTTCATAGGCTTTTTCTCGAAACTTTTGTAACTCTATTTCTCGGCCAACTGTTCCTAAAGATGGAGCGAGAGCATGAACTAAAATTAATGGTAAAGGATCCTCAGGGTTAGATAGGGCTAAATGTTGGATAACTTGGGTTAATCCTGCCCAACTTTGTCGAGATTCCGTACCAAAAATAACCACTGCATGGGAAAAATAAGTAATAGCTAAACCACCAATATCATGAAAACCTGCTCTTGCATCCATGAGAATAAAATCCAGTGGTCCGTTTAACCTTGCTATTTCTTCTAGCATTTGTTTTAAAATGCCTTGTAGTTGACCATTGACAAGATTTTGAAAATCTAAACGAGCCAATTTTTCTAAATAATCTTGATCCACATTTCCTGCTGGTAGCAATTTTAAGATTTCACCTTTATCTCCTAACAAATTTGTATCATTAATATCTTTTAAACTCAGTCTCCATTTATCTTTTTGAACTTTCTTTTCTAGCAAATAGTCCATGACACCAGAATTAGCGGCAACATCTTTAGAAAAAATTGTGGCCAGACCGGGAGCTTCTAAATCAAGATCAACTATAGCGACTCGATGACCATTCCGCGCTAAAGTTAAGGCAGTAGCGGCAATAGTAGTGGTGCGACCAACTCCTCCTTTGAAGGAAAAAAAGGAGACAATAGCTGGTTTATATCCTTTTTCAACTTTTTCAAAATCCCAGGGCAATTGCTGCCCAATTTTATTCTCTGTCCATGCTTGTTTAGCCAGATGACGTTCTAGAATATACCATTTCAAGCTTGCCGATTCATCGAACCAAGGTGTCTGAACTCTTTCAGCTATGATAAGATCAATCAGGGCTTTATAAGCATCTCCTTCTCCTTTTTGCCACCAAATATCATGGCCATAGTAATACTCAAGTTTTTCAGACAGGAGTGTAGATAGATGGTTTTCTTCGTTTGATTCTATGTTGTTTTCCTGTTTTAACTCTAGAAATAAGCGAATTTTTCCCTCAACATCACGAATAATAGTCACGGATTCTAGTTTGGCTACAAGAGAACCAAGACTGGAATCCTGAAAGCATTCCCTTACTCTAGTAAAAGTTTCACTAAAACTAATCATCAGAATCTTAAATATCCTTACTAGAAATATAACCGTTTAGCACTAATCTGGGAATAATATCTCGATAAATTTCTTCAGCACATTCAACGGCCGAGTTAGCCTGATCTTCAGTCCAATATCCAGATTGATAATATCTTCTTTCTGGGTGATTTTGCCCTAGGACAGTTCCCCAGATGCGAGAAACTGGTAACTGTTGCTCTAAAATAGGATAGAGAATTCCTAATCTTTCCCTCGCTTTACCTTCTAATTCCTCGAGATCATGTCCGAATTTTTTAGCGGCTTTTTGATCATTTTTAAAATACTGTTCTACTAAAAGCTTAAAAGCGCATTCTACTACATAACCAGCTAGGTAAATGGCATTGTCCCAACGTTCTTTAGATAGCAAAATTTTGGCATCTTGCAAATGTCGTCCCGCTGCACTAGCAAATAACTCGGACATAGACGTATCGAATCAAATAAAAACTTTTTAGCCATAAACCAATTCTACCACCATAACGAAACTCTAAGAACTTTACTTCATTGTTTATTTTTCAACCTAAACTTGCCAAATTTTCTGAAACTATTGCCTGATTTCCGCACTATAATTAAGCTGTTGACTATCTAAATTACTCCTTAAGACTGCACCGGAGTGCCAGAGTTGCCAGTTCGAGCATTTGTACTAAAAATTACTCTACTCAGTTTAAATCCAGTACAGCTTACCTGCTACTGACTGAAAAGAGGGTGTAGGGTGTAGGGTGTGGGGTGTGGGGAAGGAAACCTCTTTCATCTGTCGGGGTGAAAATTTTTTCATCGGGACTGACTCCTAACCCTAACAACAATTTTTGATTTTTACCAGAGGTCTAGCACAAAAAGCTGATCTTGATTGAGTTATAGCACTTGCAGCTCTCTATGAGATGATCTCGCATCCTCACCCTGATCATCTTTGAACAGGGACATCTCGTCTGAGGTGCTCAAAAATAACATTTTTACAATTAAAAGTCAATAGATTAAATATTAATTTTTGTAAAGAAAAGCTTGAGCAGTTACTCCGAAAGCTCTTTACCATCTGTTACAAAATATGGCAAGATATTTATCGAATTGTGTCGAAACCCAGAGTAAATACTCACTTGGGTTACATTTTCTGATACAAAACAGAAACATATATCTAAATACCTTAAACAAAGGGCGATCGTCATCTGATGACGAAAATCACTTCATACCAGACTCAGCAATAATAAGGAGAACCATCATATATGTTCACTCACGTCAAGTCCACCATTCGTCACATAGTTCCTGACGCGTTGAATGGTCGATCGCTGGTCAAGGTGGTCTATGTCGTGCTAGAACCTCAGTACCAAAGTGCGCTGAGTAGTGCGGTCAGGGAAATCAACGCTAACAACCCGAAACTAGCGATCGAAATTAGTGGTTATTTAATCGAAGAACTGCGCGATGGGGAAAATTATCGCAATTTTCAGGAGGATGTAGCCAAAGCTAATATTTTCATCGCTTCTCTCATCTTTATCGAAGATTTAGCCGATAAAGTTGTGGCCGCTGTCGGTCCCCATCGGGATAAATTAGATGCGGCGATCGTCTTTCCCTCTATGCCCCAGGTAATGCGCTTAAATAAGTTAGGCAGCTTTTCTATGGCACAATTGGGACAGTCTAAGAGTGTCATCGCTAATTTTATGAAAAAGCGCAGGGAAAACTCTGGCGCTGGTTTCCAAGATGCGATGTTAAAGTTATTGCGAACTTTACCGCAGGTCCTGAAGTACCTCCCCATGGAAAAAGCTCAGGACGCACGCAACTTTATGTTAAGTTTCCAGTATTGGCTAGGGGGTTCGGCAGAAAATTTAGAGAATTTCCTGTTAATGTTGGCCGATAAGTACGTCTTCGATAACAAGGATGACAGTGTAGTTTACAAGGAACCGGTAGTTTATCCAGATCTGGGTATCTGGCATCCTTTATCCATGAAAATGTTCGAGGATGTCAAGGAATACTTCACTTGGTACAATAACCGCAGTGATATTCCCGATGACCTAAAAGACCCCTTAGCTCCCTGTGTTGGCTTAATTTTACAGAGAACTCACCTCGTTACTGGTGATGACGCTCATTATGTCGCTCTCGTGCAGGAATTCGAGTCTATGGGTGCGCGAGTCCTTCCTGTTTTTGCTGGGGGATTAGACTTTTCCAAACCCGTAGAAGAATACTTCTGGGATAAAAGCTTAAAAGGAGTAGAAGCGGTTGCCATCGTTGACACGGTAATTTCCCTGACGGGATTTGCTTTAGTAGGAGGTCCAGCGCGACAAGATCACCCGAAAGCGATAGAATCCTTAAAACGTCTCAATCGTCCCTATATGTGTGCGTTACCGCTAGTTTTCCAAACCACTCAGGAATGGGAAGAAAGCGATTTGGGGTTACACCCGATTCAAGTGGCGCTACAGATTGCTATTCCCGAATTAGACGGTGCGATCGAACCTATTATACTATCAGGCCGGGATGGGGCCACGGGTAAAGCGATCGCTTTACAGGATCGGGTAGAAGCGATCGCTCAACGGGCGCTAAAATGGGCTAACCTAAGAAAGAAACCGAAACTAAACAAAAAAGTCGCCATCACCGTCTTTAGTTTCCCCCCCGATAAAGGGAATGTGGGAACCGCAGCCTATCTAGATGTGTTCGGTTCCATCTACGAAGTGATGCAAGCGTTACAAAATAACGGTTATGACTTGCAGGACTTACCCGCATCTCCCCGGGAACTGATGGAAGCGGTAATCCATGATGCCACCGCACAATACCATAGTCCGGAGCTAAATATCGCCTATCGGATGTCCGTACCGGAATACGAACGTTTAACCCCCTATTCCGTCCGTTTGGAGGAAAATTGGGGACCACCACCGGGACACCTCAACAGTGATGGACAAAATCTATTAATCTACGGGAAAGAGTTCGGTAATGTTTTTATTGGGGTTCAACCCACCTTCGGTTATGAAGGGGATCCGATGCGTCTGCTCTTTTCTCGTTCTGCTAGTCCCCACCACGGTTTTGCAGCCTACTATACCTATCTCAATCAAGTCTGGAAAGCAGATGCGGTTCTTCATTTTGGCACCCACGGATCCCTAGAATTTATGCCGGGGAAACAGATGGGAATGTCTGGGGAATGCTACCCCGATAACCTCATCGGGATGATTCCCAACCTCTACTATTATGCCGCTAATAACCCCAGCGAAGCGACGATCGCTAAACGTCGTAGTTATGCGGAAACCATCTCCTATCTCACTCCCCCCGCAGAAAATGCCGGACTCTACAAAGGGTTAAAAGAACTAAGCGAGTTGATCGCTTCCTACCAAACCCTGAAAGATAGTGGGCGTGGGGTGCAAATTGTCAATACCATTGTCGATAAATGTTTATTAGTTAATCTTGACAAAGATATAAGTTTACCTGATGGTGACACCGCCCATCTCAGTCAAGAGGAACGGGATAATATCGTCGGTTCTGTCTATCGTAAACTGATGGAAATTGAATCGCGCTTACTTCCCTGCGGACTGCACGTTATTGGGAAACCCCCCTCGGCGCTCGAAGCGGTGGCAACTTTGGTCAATATTGCCAGTTTAGACCGGGAAGAAGACAATTTACTCTCCTTACCCCGAATTTTGCTCAACAGCATCGGCCGGGATCTAGAGGAAGTTTATCGCAATAGCGATCGAGGTGTGTTAGAAGATGTGGAATTACTGCAAAACATCACCCTCGCGACTCGCGCTGCCGTCTCCGCTTTAGTCGAGTCTCAAACCGACGCGGAAGGTCGGGTATCGATGCTTTCTAAGCTGAATTTCTTGAATATAGGCAAGAAATCACCTTGGATCGAAACTTTACGGTCGATGGGTTATCCAAAAGTTGATTCGGAAGCGTTAAAACCCCTGTTTGAATACCTAGAATTCTGTTTAGAACAGGTTTGTGCCGATAATGAATTAGGGGCCCTATTAAAAGCATTAGAAGGGGAATACGTTCTTCCCGGTCCCGGTGGCGACCCCATCCGTAACCCCGGAGTTTTACCGACGGGTAAAAATATCCACGCTTTAGATCCCCAGTCTATCCCGACCCTAGCGGCGGTAAAATCAGCTAAAATCGTGGTAGATCGTCTGTTAGAACGGCAAAAACTGGATAATGGTGGTAAATATCCCGAAACCATCGCTTGTGTTCTCTGGGGAACTGATAATATCAAAACCTATGGGGAATCCCTAGCACAAATTCTCTGGATGGTGGGGGTTCGTCCTCTTCCCGATGCTTTGGGACGGGTGAATAAATTGGAGTTAATTCCCCTAGAGGAGTTAGGAAGACCGCGCATTGATGTGGTGGTCAACTGTTCTGGTGTGTTCCGGGATTTATTTATCAATCAGATGAATTTGCTTGACCAAGGCGTAAAAATGGCCGCGGAAGCAAATGAACCGGTAGAGATGAATTATGTCCGCAAACACGCTAGGTCACAAGCAAAAGAAATGGGTTTAACGGTTCGACAGGCAGCCACCCGCATTTTTTCTAATGCTTCCGGTTCCTATTCTTCTAATATCAATCTCGCGGTGGAAAATAGCAGTTGGGAAGATGAAAAAGAGTTACAGAATATGTATCTCAACCGCAAGGGTTTTGCTTTCGACTCCGATAATCCGGGGATGATGGCCGATAATCGTCAGTTGTTTGAAGCATCTTTAAAAACTGCGGAGGCAACTTTCCAAAACTTGGATTCTAGCGAGATTAGTTTAACCGATGTTTCCCACTATTTCGACTCGGACCCGACAAAAGTTGTCGCTAGTTTACGCGATGATGGCAAAAAACCAGCGGCCTATATTGCTGATACTACTACCGCTAATGCTCAGGTGCGTACTTTATCGGAAACCGTGCGCTTGGATACCCGCACCAAGTTACTCAATCCTAAATGGTACGAGGGAATGTTAAGTCACGGTTACGAAGGAGTCCGAGAATTATCGAAGCGTTTGGTTAATACGATGGGATGGTCGGCAACTGCTGATGCGGTGGATAATTGGGTTTATGAAGATGTCAACACCACTTTTATTCAAGATGAGGAAATGTGTCAGCGTCTGATGAATCTCAATCCCAACTCTTTCCGCAAGATGGTGGGAACCCTGTTAGAAGTTAATGGTCGCGGTTACTGGGAAACTTCCCAAGAGAATTTAGACCGCTTACAGGAACTTTATCAAGAAGTGGAGGACCGCATCGAAGGAATCGAGTAGAATAGATAGATAAGACTTGAGAGACTGGCTAATCACCGGTCTCTTGAGTTTTGAACAAAGATGAAAAATAACTTTTGGGGGTTAATCTGGTCTAGTTTTAGAGAAGTCAACAACTCGATTTTGACGATTCTATCCTATGCCATTTCGATTTTACTGGCTGTAGTGGCTAGTAAGGCATCAGTTCCTTTGTATCTTCTAATCATCATCGTGACTTTATCTGTACTGATAATCGCTACCTTGGTTAGAGCTTTGCAAAAAGCTTTAGAAGAATACGCTAAAATGAAACAGAGTATGATTCCTAAGATATTGCGAGTTCAAAAGGACGCAAACAATAATATTGAATGCTTACTGGAAGCATCAGATTTATTCGCCGCTGAATCTATGATATCTTTGTATTATACAGATGAAGATGATTTCGAGAGGTTGATAGGAGTAGGATCCGTCCGGTATATCAATAATAAGAAACGAATTCAAGTGGTGATCGATGAACCAAAAATAACCTATCAAAATATTTTAGATAAACTGGCCAACAATGATTTAAAAGTTATGCAACAAACTAGAGTTAGTCCGAGCGTTATTAAGAAATACAATCAACCATAGAGGTAGAAATGGAAAACGTCACAGAAACTCCCCTTTTATCCCCCAAAGGAACTTTTCCTGCCACTGTCGTTAAGGTTATTGACGACTATAAATTAGTAATGAATAGAGGTGAACAAAACGGAATTCGAGAAGGTCAAAGAATGATGGTTTATCGTATCGATGACGAAGAAATATTAGAGCCGCATACTGGCGAATCTTTAGGGTTTCTCGAATTAGTAAGAGGTACGGGAAGAATTATTTTTGTTCAAGATAAAATATCTATTATAGAATCAGACAAAAAGCCAGACATAGATTTAAATAAACTTTCTTATTTGATCGTAGAATATTTGCAGAAACCTAGAGAATTGTCTGAATTATCTTATATCCCTCCCTTGACTCCTTCTGGAATTGAATACTTAGCAAAGAAAGAGTTACAATCAAAAAGAGAAAGAGAGTTAAAATCAATGATTGATAAATTAGGACAAAGACTACCGTTTGAAAATCCTCAAGTTGGCGATCTAGTCAAGCCTATTTAATCGTTATAATCAAAAATTAGTCCGGTTGTGCATTTTATTCAGCAAAAAAAGGATTAAGAGGGTTTCTGTCGGGTTTCGTAGCCTCAACCCGACCTACGAATTTACTACCATTTTTGTCTAGGAAAAACTAATTCCAGATTTACCCGGATGTATGAGTCAGGGTGAAACTTGAGAAGAAGTGATTATTAATATTGAAGAAGCGAGCGAATTTGGATAGAGACGGTTTATTTTGGTAGCTCTTTTTGCGTAGGTTGGGTTGAACGAAGTGAAACCCAACAACTGAGGGTTTCTGTCGGGTTTCGTAGCCTCAACCCGACCTACGAATTTACTTTAGAGGAAGTGATGATTAATATTGAAGAAGCGAGCGAATTTGGATAGAGACAGTTTATCATAGTGGTAAAAAAGTAATTCCTTTGCCTTCTCAAAGATAAATTTTCTCACTCTCGACTCACAGCGATCGCATTCTGCCGGAATTGAGGGATAACTTTCTCCGGTCCGCAAGCCGGAGGAGACAAAACTGGTTTATGCTAGAAAAAGTTACTCTTAACGTAACTTTACAAAGTCATCGATCGCCCACATTTATGGATTGCATCATCAATCGTCGAGCGCGGTTTTCAGCCAGCCATCGCTATTATCTACCAGAATGGGACGAAGCCGAAAATCAAAGACTTTTTGGTCTTGGTAGCCGTTTTCCCGGTCATGGTCACAATTACGAATTATACGTCTCCCTATACAAAGAACTCAATCCTTATGGCATGGTGGAAAATCTCTCCACCGTGAAACAGGTAATTAAACGAGAGATAACCAGTCAATTAGACTACTCCTATCTCAATCAAGTCTGGCCGGAATTTCAGCAAACCCTACCCACCACAGAAAATATCGCCAGAGTTATCTGGCAAAGATTAGCACCCTATTTACCATTAGTCAAAATTCAACTATTTGAACACCCCGAATTGTGGGCAGAATATCAAGGAAAAGATATGGAAGCAACTTTAACTATCAAAACCCATTTTAGCGCCGCCCATCGTTTGGCTTTACCGCAATTAACCCTCGAACAAAACTCGGAAATCTACGGCAAATGCGCCAGGGTAAACGGTCATGGTCATAATTATCACCTGGAAGTATCCGTGGCGGGAGAAATCGATCCCCGCACCGGTATGATTGTAGATCTAGGGGATTTACAAAAAGCGATCGATGAATTGGTAGTAGAACCCTTCGATCATACTTTTTTAAATAAGGATATTCCCTACTTTGCCGAAGTGGTTCCCACCGCGGAAAATATTGCCTTACATATCGCTCAACTATTAGGGGAACGGATCCGCCAATTAGGAGCCGAATTAGATAAAGTTAAACTGATTGAAAGTCCCAATAATTCTGCGGAAATCCACTGTCGTGGTTTGGTTCAAGCTCCCCGACAACTTCTAGAAAAAACCCTGACAGCCGTTTAATTGCCTGTTAGTTAAGGTGATTAGGGTGAGCATGGCTCACCCTGATGGATTTAATTAGGGTTTGCTGAATAAATCTAAAAACCTTGTTGGATAACGCTTTTAGACTTTTTTTGCCTCAAAAAGTGCCGACCTTTGGAGTGATTGGGGGGAAAATCCC
The DNA here is from genome assembly GCF_015207185.1 of Microcystis sp. LEGE 08355. NCBI lineage: Bacteria > Bacillati > Cyanobacteriota > Cyanophyceae > Chroococcales > Microcystaceae > Microcystis > Microcystis sp. LEGE 08355. Next base: position 13,171 of record NZ_JADEXI010000067.1, read on the forward strand.
TGGACTTTTTTCCTGAAAATTAGGTAATTGACCACATGAAAATGAGTAAAACCCCACACCCCACACC
>NZ_JADEXI010000068.1:0-13205 GCF_015207185.1 Microcystis sp. LEGE 08355
ACTTTAAACTCTAAGACAAACATTTTACGCACGGGTTACTTAGACAAAATCAGTATAGCACAATAAAAGTTAAGTTAACAAGATATAGTTTAAAAAGCCGTCCTAAAAGGACGGGGCTTTAACCCAAAATTTCGGTAAAACCACCTCTAGGGAACGGACTTTTTTGGCTTGGTAAACGGGTATTAGGGCTAAACTGCCATCTTGCTTGCCGATGCTATACTCGGCCGATTTCTGTACGGTGCTGTTTAGGTTTATTTGTCTTTGGGTGGCTGAGTCTATCTTTTCGATGAGGGGACGCACTGCCCGCCCTAATTTTAGGGTTTCTCGCCAGAATTTGGCATCGGGGATGCTAATGGGTAGGGTGTCTGCGCCTATCTTCTCAGGCTGTTTTTGTGCTTCTGTCTCCCGTATTAAGGGAACTTCATCGGATGGGGCTGCTGGCTCTTGGGTTTCGTTTTTACTCTCCCGGGGGGGGTTTTTAGCGGGAGGGGTTTCTTCCTTTTCTTCCCTAGGCTCTGGACGGGGTTGGGGTTTTCCTTCTTCTTCTTGGGTGAGAACATACCACCATAAACTATCAGCTATCTGGTAACTGTCTAGGTCCCATCCCCTGCCCTTGACAAAGGTGATAAATTTATCAATCAGTTCTGGTGTGGGAAGGGTTTGGGTCATGTATTGCCTGTGTCGGTGAGATAGGTAAATAGTAGGTTGGTAAGGGACTTTAATTCTGCACCCGTGGGTTTATCTTGGCCCATGCTCATAAAGACGGCGTTTAAAAGCTGGTCTGTTGCTAGTTGCCCTTTTTCTCGTTTTTTAACATATTCTGCGATCGCTGCTTCTATTTTTTTACTTTCGGGACTGGCTTCTTTATAATCAAAATGGCTTTTTACTATCTTTTTTAGTTCCTCTGGGGTGGGGTCGGGAATTTCTAAGAGCAGACATCTACGTTTAAAGGGTAGGGGAAAATCCCTCTCGCCGTTGCTCGTCATAATCACTATGGGGAACTGTTGGCAGCTTACCTTACCTTCGGGGATGAATTCCCATTCACCGTCATGGGTTTGTACTGGTATTGGTTGGTTTTCGGTATCTTTAGCGAGTCGGGAAAGTTCGGTGATTTCAAATTTTCCCTCTTCAAAAAGGTTTAAGAGGTCGTTGGGTAAGTCGATGTCACTTTTATCTATCTCATCGATAAGCAGTACCCGGGGATAATTTCTCGGACAGAGGGCTGTCCCCAAGGGACCCAAGCGGATATACTGCCCTATGTCTTTTTTTTGTTCTAATTGGTAATCTTGCAAACGCGCGATCGCGTCGTAGTAGTATAATCCCTCTTGTAGGGTGGTGCGGGTATTAATTGGCCAGACTAATACTTCTCCTAAGTCTAATTCGTAGGCGATTGCGTAGGCTAGGGAGGTTTTCCCTGTACCCGGTTTCCCTGTGACTGGGGTAGGCCGGCGTAGGTGAATGGCTGCGTTTACGGTTTCGATGGTTTTATCGTCAACTATGAGTTGTTTTCCCCGCTCCTCGGATTTGTTGGTGGCGAAGCTTCGCCAAGGTGGGATTTCTGGCCAGGTAATCTTATCCCTTGAGCCTTTTTCATGATTGCCTTGAAAGATTTTCCATGAACTCATAGTTAGTTAACCTAGGTGCTGAGATGTTAAGTAGTGGAAGGGGGGCATCCGATTAGGGTCTTCTAAAAAGCATAATAGATGATGTCCTAGATGTTCGGGTTCATCTTCTAAATTATCTGGTGATTGTCGCCTCACCTCTTGAACTCTTGTGGACAATTGATTGATTTGAATATTCTGTAAGAGTGTATTAATTTCTGTTCTGTGAATTGCTTCCTGAGCATGACAGCGCGACCCAACGGCTAAAGGTATGCCATATTTTAAGCTTTTTCTAAATAATTGCTCTAAATCCTCTTGAGTTGAAGCGCAAAGATTGCTCCATAGAGTTGTTTCTTGGCATAAGTAGGACTCGCTGTTAGTAACTGTTTGTGTATCTATAGAATTTGTTGTTAATCTCTCCCATCTACTTTTCCAATGTTGATAAGCTGGCATTTTACTATACATTTTTTCCAATCTCATAAGAGAGCGAACATTAACAAAATATACTCTCTTAAGTTGAGTTAGGCTATCAAAGTAATTGTATTCCCAAGATTCAAAGTTAGTATATAGTAGCTTACCATTGGTGAAAAATTCAATATTTAAGTTTGCACCTCCTCGCTCATGACAATCTTCAATAATTTTTGTTAAAATGTTCGTTATATCTTTTTGAGTATAAACATCTTTGCTAACGCTACTATCTACAGGAAGATGTATATAATTATTTCCTTGACTTTGAGATATATTTAACTGTAGAAACCACGCAGCAAATTTATATTCAGGGGAAGTATTTACTTGACCTTTACTCTCCTCTATTTTGATACATAGATAGTTGTTAATATTTTCTCGATTGTCAGGTTCTGGATTAATTACTGGTATCTCTGCTATCCAAGCATTGTAATCTGTGTCAGTAATATTTAATATTTTCTTTAACTCCTGTATTGTTTGTTCAATGTATGAGCGATTGTAGCTATTAATTCTGCTATCTTGAGTAAGTCTAAAAAGTATTCTTAATAAATCTTTATCATCTGGAAGATTTATGATTTTATCGATGATTTCTTCAAAATTAGCATTGTCATTATCTGGCAAGTACGACTTTATGATCCGATTCAGTTCTGCTTGTTGTTGTCTAGACAATTTATTTTTAAGCTTTGTAAATATATCAATTTTTTTCTTGCTTTGAACAAGACTATTTTCTACAGAGATACCCTTATCATCGATAGACTTCCAATGCTCAATTAATGTAATAAAATTGGTCTTTTGAACTTTTATAGGCGTTTTCATAGCTTCTGTGAGAGCTTTAGAAATCAAGGGAAATAATTTTTTATTTGCTTCTTTCCTAAGATTTTCTGAATTTAAGTAATTTTTCTCTGCTATCTCATCATAAGTTAAACCTTGACGAAATCCATTTACTAAGATTTTTTGTATATCAGATAATCCCTTATTATCTACTTTTATAACTAACGGCATTACAATGCCCAAAAAATCTGATTCATTCAGATCACTTGTTTTTTTAGACTTAGGTTTTCTATCTCCCATTTGTACTTGTGGTTCTCCTTTTAAGAATACAATTCACAAAATGCTACTTTTAGCTACTTAATGATACTTTGGCAAGTTGACTACTAAATGCTACAAAAACCACCTCGACAATTAAAAGGGCTAGAAATAAGCTAAAAGTGTAGTCTAATTCAGAGCTTATGTACATCTCAAACTACCAGATTAAATCACTAACCGAGAGGCTAAAAAATCTCTTGGGGTATGTACCCAAAGAAGCTTGGGTAATTAATCTCGCCATCGAGATAGAAATCTCTCCAAAGCCGTTTTTTAGTGATGGGCAATTAGTCCAGCACTATCGAGAAATCGAACAGCTGCACAGCTAATAAAACCGCCTGAATTTGGTTATTTAACCATTTTCAGGACAGTACAACTTATTTTCTACTGTCATGATACTGAAAAAACCCACCCCAACACAAGCATCGGCTTTAAGGGATAATCCACGCCTAGGGATGCTCCAAATCAGCGATAATCGTCTCGTACAAGCTTTCTTTGACTGGCTAACAGGCTACTACCTTGCTCCCCCTCTCTGGAAAAGCACGCCCTCCTTAGAATTACTCTATGGCATACTCCAGTATATAGGAGGATTAGCGATCGCTCTTAGCCACTGGCAATTAATCCCCCTAGGATGGGTGTTATCCGTAGCTGGAGCGGCTCAATTGCAGGAAATAGCCCACTTTTGCGCCCATAATGCTTTTTTCCCTCAATATCCCACTTATAACCATCTTTTAGGTTGTTTGCTCACCTTAATTACTGGGAAAAAGCCCTTTCCATTGTTCAAAAAAGATCACCTATTAATTCATCACCCGCCGAAAAACCTAGCTACCATGAATGATAAAGGGAATACCCCCTACCTAGTAGAAGAGTTAGGTTTTGAATTTGGCCAAGAAGAGGCCTTCTATTGGCAAAATTTGGGCAAGTTATTACTCTCTCCCAAGTTTTACGGAGAAACCTTCCTTTCTCGTCTGACTAATCTTCTTAAAGCTCCCATTAACTACCAAATAGCTACCCTGATTGTGCTTTTCTTGGCCTCTGTTTGTGCGGGTTTAACCCATTCTTGTTTAATCTGCTTACTCTGGGTGTTATTTACCCAACTCGGAACCTATGCAGCCGCACTCTTGCAACAGCTACCGGAGCATAATTGGGCCTATGAAGCCGATGATAATGAGGGAGCTAAATCTCAGGTAATTGGTAAATCTTTTGCCCTATATCTGGGTGCTTATCCTCCGCACTCAGACCACTGGTTAGAATGGTTAAAATGGTCCACGGAATTAGTGGGAGCAGTCTTTATTCGGCTAATCATCCTTCCAGTTAGCCTAGGGGCGCACTGTGTTCACCATGCTACACCAAACGATCACAACTGGGCTAATCAACTATACACCCTAAGAGCTTTTCAGACTGGCTCGGTGAAAGGATGGCAGCGTTATCAATTCCTTGAGGTTTGGGGATACCGAAACGCTTTAAACTACGTCTTTGTCGGTTTTAGTTTAAGGGGAAAAAGCTAAATTAAACTCGGTGTGCAACTATATTTTTAGTCTTGATTTACAACAAGACTTTCAGAAATCAGCAGAGATAAAGTATCCTCTGGAACCCTGATTCTGTCCTTTTTAGTTGCACATCGCGTTAAATTAACCTAATTCGGGCTTGCTGAATAAAGCTAAAAACCTTGTTGGATAAGACTTTTAGACCTTTTGTCAATCAAAAAGTACCGGATATGGGAGTGATCGGGGGGAAATTTAGGCACTTTTTCCCTGAAAATTAGGTAATTGACCGCCTGATACCATTTTTCTTTATTCGTGTCCCTCATCCCCTTGCCCCTCTCCCTTTCTGAGATAGGGATTGGGGGTGAGGGCAATTAACCATCTCTGCCATTACTTTAGAAAAATGGTATGAAAATGGGTAAAACCCTACACCCTACACCCTACACCCCACACCCTGCCCCCACCAACAAACTTTTTCAACAGACCCTAATTCTATACTCTCTCGCAAGAGTACAAGAGCGACCATCTCAATAATCTGTTATTTTTCGTGCTGTTCGTAGGCTGAGACGATTTTTTGTACTAGGGGATGACGCACCACATCGGCCCGGGATAGGTAACAAAAAGCGATCCCTTCTACTGATTTGAGGATTTTTTGAGCGGCAATTAACCCCGATTCTTGTTGTTGCGGTAAATCGGTTTGGGTGACATCTCCAGTTACTACCATGCGCGAACCGAATCCCAAGCGCGTTAAGACCATTTTTAACTGTGCTGGGGTGGTATTTTGGGCCTCATCAACGATAACAAAAGCATTAGCTAGGGTTCGTCCCCGCATATAAGCTAAGGGAGCTATTTCGATTTTACCCCGTTCCATCAGGTCGGGAATTTTGGCCGCTTCGATAAATTCGTATAAAGCATCGTAGAGGGGACGCAAAAAAGGATCGACTTTTTGCTGTAAATCCCCCGGGAGAAAGCCTAATTTTTCCCCCGCTTCCACGGCCGGCCGGGTGAGGATAATCCGTTCTACTTTATCTTCTAATAAAGCTTGTACGGCCAAAACGGCGGCTAAAAAGGTTTTCCCCGTGCCGGCAGGTCCAATACAAAAGGTGATATCGTGACTTTGAATCGCTTGGATATATTGACGCTGACGGAAGGTTTTTGCCCGAATTAGCTCCCCGCGACGGGTACGAGCGAGAATATCCTGCTGTAGTTCTTTATACTCGCTAGAACGCCCCGTATCGAGGGCATGGATAGCGGTCATAATATCGGCTTCGGCGATTAACTTGGCCTCTTGCCATAAAATACTTAAGGAGCGCACAATCGCTGTGGCGCGCTCCACGGGGGTCGGTTGCCCCGCAATCCGCAATTCCATGCCTCTGAGGACTAAATTCGCCCCAGTTTGCCTGGCTATCAATTTGAGGTTAGCTTCTTGATGACCCGCTAAAGCGATCGCACTTTCTGAACTGGGGAATTGAATCGTTTGCCAAGTTTCCGTCATGCTTGGGGCTAAATTATCCTTTGGCTGTTTCTACCACTTTAGCAAAAGCGACGGGATCGAGGACGGCTAATTGGGCCAACATTTTCCGATTGAGGAGGATATTAGCTTTCTTTAATTGTCCAGTCAGTTGGCTGTAACTGATGCCCTGTTGACGAGCGGCGGCGTTAATGCGGGTAATCCAAAGACGACGAAAATCGCGTTTACGTTTGCGACGGTCTCTATAGGCATTCCGCAAGGCCTTCATTACCTGTTGGTTAGCTGTACGGAATAGGCGCGAGTGAGAACCGCGAAAACCTTTGGCTAATTTGAGAACTTTTTTGCGTCGCTTGCGGGCGACATTCCCCCGTTTTACTCTAGACATGATAATCCTTTAGACGATTTTTCTGGAAAATTTACAAATAGGGCAACATTAAGCGCACTTCCTTCTCGTCGCGCTCGTCCACTAGGGTAATCTGGGACAAACGACGGCGCTTGCGTTCGGCACTTTTATGATCGAGTAGGTGATTTTTGAAGGCTTTGCGACGTTTGATTTTTTTGCCGCTTCCCGTGGCCTCGAATCGTTTGGCCGCCGCCTTTCGCGTTTTTAGCTTGGGCATAAACTCCGTTTTGTTAAATCGACACAATCACTAATACTATCACAAATAAAGGACTTTGGGCAAGGAGTGGCCAAAAGATTCCCAGCTTATCCTTACTTTGGCCAGGTCTGTGGGTAGGAATTAAATCAATCGGGAATTTTCCCCCTTCCTTTCGATCGAATCGCTAAGATCCAGATAAAGTCTCGCGTTAACACGCATCTGGAGAAGTTATGGCTAAAACCCTACTAGAACAATTACGGGAATTTACAGTGGTTGTTGCCGATACCGGCGATATCCAAGCGATCGAAGCTTTCACCCCCCAAGATACCACCACTAACCCCTCCCTGATCACGGCCGCGGCCCAAATGCCCCAATATCAGCCGATTGTCGATCAAACCCTGCAAGCGGCCAGAAAAGAATTAGGAGAGCAGGCCACTCCGGAAGATGTGGCCACACTAGCTTTTGATCGCCTAGCGATCGGTTTTGGTCTGCAAATCCTGCAAATCGTCCCTGGCCGCGTCTCCACCGAAGTGGATGCTCGTCTTTCCTACGATACCCAAGCTACCATCGACAAGGCCCGTTATCTCATTTCCCAGTATGAACAAGCGGGTATCTCTAGAGAAAGAGTCTTAATTAAAATTGCCTCGACTTGGGAAGGGATTAAAGCCGCAGAAGTCCTCGAAAAAGAGGGAATTCACTGTAATTTAACCCTATTATTCGGGTTCCATCAGGCGATCGCCTGTGCGGAAGCGGGAGTAACCTTAATTTCTCCCTTTGTCGGTCGGATTCTCGATTGGTATAAAAAAGAAACCGGTAAAGACTACGTTGGCGCTGAAGATCCCGGGGTCCAATCCGTTACCCAGATCTATAACTACTATAAAAAGTTTGGCTATAAAACCGAAGTTATGGGGGCAAGTTTCCGCAATATCGGCGAAATTTGCGAGTTAGCTGGTTGTGATCTTTTAACCATTTCCCCGAAACTTCTCGAACAATTGCAAGGGACAGAAGCCGATTTACCCCGTAAGCTCGATCCAGCACAGGCCGCAACCCTTGATATTGTCAAAATTGCCATGGATCACGCGACTTTTGAAAAAATGCACGCCGAAGATGCCATGGCTTCTGAAAAACTAACGGAAGGTATTCAAGGTTTTACCAAAGCTTTAGAATTATTGGAACAATTGCTGATTCAACGTTTAACCCAGTTGGAAGGTCAGTCAACCCTCGAACACGCCGCCGAAGATATTTTCCGAGTCTATGATCATGATGGGGATGGTTTCATCACCCGGGAAGAATGGGCGGGAACCGATGCGGTATTCGATGCGATCGATATTAACCATGATGGGAAAATTTCTCCCGATGAGATCGCTGTCGGTTTAGGTGCAGCCTTTCGTTTAGTGGAAGCTTGACTCTCCCCCGCTAACCGCTCGCACGGTTTAGCGGGGGATTCTTGGTTCATAGGCTCTTGACTAGATCAAACAGGTTTAACTGAACGACCCCCGTCAAATCGCCTCCGCGAGCGTTTTCTAACACGGTCAGTCCGACCGCATTTTTTCCTCGGTTCTCGATTACCTTTGCTGATGCCGTGTCTCTCGGTTCGATGTGACCGCAAGAATCACACCGGTGAACTCTTTCCGATAACGCTTTTTTGCCAGTAATTGCGCCACAATTCGGACAATCCTGGGAAGTTCCGTTTTTATCGACTTTAAGATAATATTTTCCCCGTTTCCAAACAACAAACGGTAGTATCTCGTTAATAAAACTACCGATACCCGAATCTAGAGATTGTTTTCTAACGATCCCTCTAGACCAGGAAACGAAGATAATATCTTCAACGAAGATATTATCGGCATATCACAAAGATAATGAGCTAGTTTAAAGTGCCAATCTCTACGAGTATTAGACACTTTCTCGTGTAATCTTGCTATCTTCTCTTGGAGTTTTAACCAACTGTTTGAGCCTTTGACTTTATGTTTCAAGCGTCTTTGTAAGTAGGGAGGCACAATTATTTGTAGGATGGGTTAGCGGTAGCGTAACCCATGCGGGCGTTGGGTTTCATACTTCAACCCAACCTACGTTCATCTTATATTTAATTCCACCCACCTACTTAGCAATTTAAGCTTACTCTGTACTTTCAACAAAAATCGAGGGGCTTTGATTAAATCTCCTCGTGAAGTAGCGACAAAACTCTCAATCCCCGCGTCAATTCCTAAACAGGTCTTCCCTACTGTCATATCGGGAACTAATTCCGTAGATTGGAAGGAAACCGAAACGTAAAATCCCGACGCTTTTTGGATAATTCGAGCTTGTTTAGGCTCAAACCAGGGCGGGTACTTTCTGGATTTCCTAATCCGAATTTTTCCCAATTGTGGAAAATTTAAGTATTCGTCACCTAAGAAGTTTATTGTAGGGGGTCTAAGTGGGTTTTAGCCTAACTGCCCAATCAAACAACAATCTTAAGCTTTATCTCCTCAGTCCTCAACAGTGGTACAATTGCCGTCATAGCTAGGGGTGTCTGAGGCAATCAGGCTGAGAAAGACCCTTAGAACCTGAGACTGGGTAATTCCAGCGTAGGGAAGCTGTTTACAGAGGAAATAAAATTATGAGACAAGAATGGGTTGCCCCCCGGCGCGGACAAGCAAATGTATCGCAAATGCACTACGCCCGTCAGGGGATAATTACCGAAGAGATGACGTATGTGGCAAAACGGGAAAATCTCTCTCCCGAATTGATTCGCAGCGAAATCGCCCGAGGAAGACTGATTATTCCCGCTAATATCAATCACCTCAACCTCGAACCGATGGCGATCGGTATTGCTTCTAAGTGTAAAGTTAATGCTAATATCGGGGCTTCACCCAACTCCTCGAATATTAACGAAGAACTGGAAAAATTACACCTAGCGGTCAAATACGGTGCCGATACGGTGATGGATCTCTCCACCGGTGGCGGTAATTTAGACGAAATTCGCACTGCGATTATCAATGCTTCTCCCGTCCCCATCGGTACTGTACCCATCTATCAAGCGGTGGAAAGCGTTCACGGCAATATTGAAAAACTCACCCCCGAAGATTTCCTCCATATTATCGAAAAACACGCCGGGCAAGGGGTAGATTACATGACGATTCATGCGGGAATCCTCATCGAACACCTGCCTTTAGTTAAAACTCGTCTGACCGGGATTGTCTCCCGGGGCGGTGGTATTATTGCCAAGTGGATGTTACACCACCACAAGCAAAATCCTCTCTACACCCATTTCGATGAAATTATCGAGATTTTTAAGCGTTATGACGTTTCTTTTAGTCTCGGTGACTCCCTGCGTCCCGGTTGTACCCACGATGCTTCCGATGCAGCCCAATTAGCGGAATTGAAAACCCTCGGCCAACTGACGCGCCGCGCTTGGGAACACGATGTACAGGTGATGGTGGAAGGACCGGGCCATGTTCCCATGGATCAAATTGAATTTAATGTGAAAAAACAAATGGAGGAGTGTAGCGAAGCACCTTTCTATGTTCTTGGTCCCCTTGTCACCGATATTGCCCCAGGGTACGATCATATCACTTCGGCGATCGGGGCGGCTCTGGCGGGTTGGTACGGGACGGCGATGTTATGTTATGTCACCCCGAAAGAACATCTCGGTTTACCCAACGCTGAAGATGTGCGAAATGGCTTAATTGCCTACAAAATAGCGGCTCATGCGGCAGATATCGCCCGTCATCGTCCCGGAGCGCGTGATCGTGATGACGAACTCTCCATTGCTCGTTATAATTTCGATTGGAATCGTCAATTTCAGTTATCCTTGGATCCCGATCGCGCTAAGGAATACCACGATGAGACTTTACCCGCAGATATCTATAAGACTGCGGAGTTTTGTTCGATGTGTGGACCGAAATTCTGTCCGATGCAAACTAAGGTCGATGCCGATGCAATTACGGAATTAGAGAAGTTTCTCGCTAGTCAGAATCAAGACAATTTAACCCCAGTTTAAAGGGAAGTTATGGGAAGGGCTGATTTGATTTCAGCCCTATTCCTAGGATAAAAGTCAAAATTATGGGAATAGCCGCCATGTTTTTGACTAATTGACCCGTTTTTCTAGATATTGACCGATCATCAATTCTTGACCGGCGCGAGAGATAATAGTTTGTCGAGTGCGATATTGTTGACCGATGAGTTTAATTTCTTCTTCAAAGACAGAACCGGCGTATTCTGTTCTCAGACAGAGAGTAGAGGGGTTAGGAAAGGTATAAATGGCACTAACGGGTTTATCCGTCGCAAATCCCCGATCGCGATAGAGAATATTATCTAAAATACCGAATATAGTCGAACCGTTGGAGGGTTTTTTACTCTGGGGACGCAGATAATTACTTTGCCAAGTGACTTCCGTACCACCTAATAAGGCTGTATCTTCCAGATTATGTAAACGGGCAAGTTGAATTAATGGTTCGCTGCCTTGGGGTAAATATTTAATCTCGATGGCGCTGATAACTTCTTGGGGTTCCGTTTCTTGGGTGAGGGTGTAATAACGTCTCTGGGATTGCCAGCGTCCTTCTGTCTGCTTAAAAAAGGCTAAAGCCGAGGTTTCCAGCGATAATTGGGCGGTTTGAATTAATGTCATAGAAATAAAACCTTTCCTGTTTTTTGGGAGAGCAGATTTGTTATCCTTTGTCAAGAGTTTGCCAGAGAATTGTTACACATCTTAATACAATTATAACCTTGCGGGGAAATTAAGTGGTAGGGGTGTTGAGGGAGATAATTGGGAAAAAGTCGCACAGATACAGCAGTTACAGGGAAAAAAGGGAATAAGATTGCTAAAACCTGCCAGCTTATCCTAGTTAGGGCTTGCTGAATAAATGTGAAATGTAGGCAAGGTAAGAGTTTTGTGGCTTTTCTCGCGGAACAGGTGCAAGATTTTGAGAGAATCGTCCTTCAAAACATTGCGTCTTCATCGGCCCGCGTCCTGTAGGGGCGAAGCATTCGGGCAATAACCTATCGGTGAAACCATAGATTTTCTATCCGAATGCTTCGCCCGTACTTTTTCAGCAAACCCTAGTTAATTCCATCTACCCTTATCTATCGATTAATTCTGTCAAATTGGCTACAGTCAGGCCGAGGTTCTTCCCCCAACCCCTTTTTTACTTTTTACTTTTCACCCGATCTGCCCGGTCTTGGTATTGTTAAAAATATAGAACCTCCGAACAAGGTCTCAACTCCGTGCAGTTAAAACAAGTAATCATCGCTCACAAGGCCAACCATCCCCAAAGTAAAGCATGGGCGGAAAAATGCGCTAAACAGTTAGAAGCCCGTCAGTGTAAAGTTTTAATGGGACCCAGTGGCTTTAAAGATAATCCCTATCCAGTATTTTTAGCCTCAGCATCGGAAAAAATCGACCTTGCCATCGTTTTGGGGGGAGATGGAACCATTTTGGCCGCTGCTCGCTATTTAGCCCACGAAGACATTCCAATTTTAGCGGTGAATGTTGGCGGCCATCTGGGATTTTTAACGGAACCTTTGGAGATTTTCCAAGATACGGAGACGGTCTGGGAGCGTTTACAATCCGATCACTATGCGGTACAACAACGGATGATGTTAACGGCCAGAATCTATGAAGGGGATAAAAGAAACCCGCAGCCAGTGAGCGAGGCATTTTATGCCCTGAATGAGATGTGTGTGAAACCCGCTAGTATCGATAGGATGCCCACCTCAATCCTCGAAATCGAAGTGGACGGGGAAGTAGTAGATCAGTACCAAGGAGACGGTTTATTAGTGGCTACTCCCACGGGATCTACCTGTTACACCGCTTCCGCTAATGGTCCGATTATACACCCCGGCATGGAAGCGATCGCTGTCACCCCGATTTGTCCCTTGAGTCTCTCCAGTCGGCCGATTGTCATTCCCCCAGCATCTCTGGTGAGTATTTGGCCTCTAGGAGACTACGAATTAAATACTAAACTCTGGATGGATGGTGCTTTAGCTACTTCCATTTGGCCCGGGCAATGGGTGGGAGTTACCAAAGCCGAAAAATTCGCCCAATTTATTATCCTGCGGGAAAGTTATTCTTTTTATCAGACTCTACAGGAAAAATTGCAATGGGCCGGGGCGAGAATTCATTATGATGGCAATCGTCATAATTAGGGTTTGCTGAATAAATGTGAAATGTAGGCAAGGTAAGGGTTTTGTGGCTTTTCTGGCGAAACAGGTGCAAGATTTTGAGAGAATCGTGCTTCCAAACCTTGCGTCTTCATCGGCCCGCGTCCTGTAGGGGCGAAGCATTCTGGTAATAACCTATCGGTGAAACCGGAGATTTTCTATCCGAATGCTTCGCCGGTACTTTTTCAGCAGGCCCTAATTAGGACTGGCTCAAGATATTCTGGGGAAAGTGCCTGTTGACATCCTCGCCGCCCTAAAAGTGCGGCGATTCCTAAACCTCACGATTTAAGTTTCTGCTTCCACCACCGTCGCATACCACAGTTAAAAAACCATGTACTGTCTTACACAGAGTCCACAGACT
>NZ_JADEXI010000069.1:0-13137 GCF_015207185.1 Microcystis sp. LEGE 08355
AGCTTCTCCCTGTTGTCCTTCCCGTTGAACGAGATGGAAAAAACGTTCCTCGGTGCGTCCCAGTTCGTTACGATAGGTAACGCGCACTGCACCCCGGAAAAATACCGGTCCCTGGACGGGTTCAACAAATAGCAAGCGATCGAGATAATTATCTTCTTTAATTGGGGTTTGAATACTCAAAGCCACCACCTGGGTTTTGCTAGTATTGTTATATAGAGGTAAAGTCAGATAGTAGTGAACACCGTAGTTACCGTGAGCTTTGAAAGCCGTATCGGGATAACGCACTAACATGGGGGCGCTTTGGATTTGTCTGGTGCCGAAAGTAGCTGCCGTCACCGTACTTAAAGGATAGGCGAAAGCTTGACCGGGTTGAGGAATGGTGAGATTAATTCCCCCTTTGGGATCAACAATGCGAGTTGCCCATTCCGAACCGACAGAAATTCCGGCCACGCGACCATAAAAATTTCTTCTTCCGGGGAACCATTGATCGGGAGGAGTGGGGGGAAAATCGCGAGGTGCGGCTAAATCACCTCTAACTAATAGGGTACGCCATTCCTCTAGGGTGGGGGGACGAAAGGTTTCTATTTCCCGATCTTCGATTTTGACTTTTTGGGGAACTTCGTAGAGGGCTAAATTAGCCATATAAACAGGGCCATCGCTGTAGAGACGCAGGAGAGTCGAGCGGGCGCTACTTCTGGGGATAACCAGATCGAAGAGCATCCGACTTTGGCCCGGGGGAATGACGATCTGGGTGGGAAATTGGGTATCATGGCGACGACGCATGATATCGCTGGCTAAACGGGAACCGGGACCGGAAAAAACCCGGCCGTTGGGATCTTCCACCAGAGAGGGTAAATCGACAAAAGGGGCATCGGCGGAGGTGACGTAACTGACTCCTTGCAGGATGCGGATAACGAGGTTTCTGGAGGTGGGATTAGTAACGATCAGGCCCTGGTGTAGGTCGCGATTGGGATCGGTTTGACGAGCGATGTGGTGGGTGAAAACGTCAAAACGTCCTTGTAGCGGATGATTGAGATGGGCTATGGGATAACGTTTTCCTTTACCGGGGAAAGTGGAGAGGAGAATTCCCTCTTTTTCTACCACTTCGGGACTATTGCTATTAAAAACTAGAACGTCATTCAGTTGACCGGGCAACTGACGCACTTCCTGATATTGGGTGATTAATTTCCTCTCTATCTGGGGCAGAACCGAGGCGGACTGAGCTAAAAGAATAGTGGGTAAGAAAGAAAGCATAGAGATTCTATATTTATAGGATCTAATTAAGGGTGAGTCGATGGAGAGGTGAAGTTATAGGACAATATAAGCGAGTTTGTCTTGGCGATCGATAAAGAATCTTAATATATTTTTCAGGCTTGATCAAGCCATGTCAGGGGTGATGTGATCTAGGGGCGGTTTTCTGGGTGAGCAAGGGAGAATACCCCTTGCTATTGCCGATTTTAAGGGTTAAGTTGAGAATGACCCGTAACTGCTCACCCTAGCTTTAAATTTCGCCGCGAATTTCTTCGACGATGCCATCTCTAAGGACGAGTTCCACATTCATTTTGGCCACTAAGTTATCGCCTTTTTCGACCCGGAAAAAGCTTTCTAGTTGTGCTTGGGCGACTTCTTGATTGAGTTCCAAGAGTTGTACCTGTTGCAATTGTTGCAGATACTGGTTTTTTTGTTCGAGAAACTCACTTTTCTGTTGATTGACTTGGATTTGAATATTGTCAATCTGTTGGGCAGCCGCAGGGGGTAAGGGGATCAGACTCTGACGCTGAATTTCTGCGATCGCTCTTTGGCCTTGGGTTTCTAATTGTTGAATTTGTGCATCAATTTGAACCATTTGTGCTTGTAATTGCTGTTGTGCTTCTTCTTTCCAGCGCGGAGTCACGATGACTTTAATTGTCACCGGGCGCTTCAGTAATAAACTGGTTTGTGCGTCATCCATGATTTGCTTATCCTAAAAAGGTCTTTTTGTCAAGGGGTTAGGGAATATTTGCCAGAAATATTTACTTGGCAAACATCTCGTTAATCATATCGCGATAGCGTTGCGTTACTACCGGTCGTTTAATCTTTAAAGTTTGGGTCATCATGCCGTTTTCTTGGGAAAAAGGCTCTAAAATTAACTCAAAGGTTTTAATCTGGTCATCGGTACGATAACTGGGCCGATTTCTCACCTCGCGCTTTAATTCTTGTTGGTAGAGATCTAAGACTTTTTTGCTGTAGAGATCGCTAGAAAGAATCGTTGAGCGATCGCTGTGAAGATCGGGTAAATTTAAGGATATTTTCTGTTCTTGCGCCCAATTGGCCAGTATATCAAGATTAGGCACGATCAAAGCCCCCAAAGCTTTTTGATCCTGTCCCACTAGCATAATTTGGGAGATAAAGGGACTGCGTAAACAAGCATCTTCAATCGGTTGCGGTTCGATATTTTCACCATTGCTCAAAACAATTGTATCTTTGGCCCGTCCGGTTAAGACTAAATCCCCAGCAGCGGTTAACCAACCAATATCACCGCTATCAAACCAACCATCGGGAGAAATCGCTTTTTCGGTTGCTTCCGGTTTTTTATAGTATCCCTGCATCACCTGCGGACCGCGAATCAAGACTAAACCGTGTTTTTCTGTGGGTAAGACTTCTTTGCTGTGTAAATCGACAATACAGATTTCTGTCTGAAAGACGGGACGACCAGCAGACCCGCGCAGGTTATGATCGATACGACGGACGGTAGCCACAGGAGAAGTTTCTGTCAGTCCATAACCAACTAAAATCGGGATTCCCGCAATCTCATAGAAAGTATCTAGATGTCTGGCTAAGGAACCACCGCCACTAACCAAGATTTTAACTTTATTTCCCACTGCTTGGCGAATTTTGCCATAAACTAGCTTGTCACCGATGGCATGGAGGGGATAGAGTAAGAGGGATTGAATTCTTGCTTTTAGTCTTTCTCTGGGGGAAGCATGAAGATGATCAAGACTGAGATTATCAGCGATACGTTTAGCAATAACGTACTTTTCCGACTTTTCTAGCAAAAATCTCACTAATTTCTGTTTTGTGGCCGATTGTTCGCTAAATTGTTTTTGGATACCCTCGTAAAGAGATTCCCAAAGACGGGGAACTCCCACCATTAATTGCGGACTAAATTGCTTTAAATCGGACTTAAAAGTGCGAATACTGGTATAAATCTGGGTGCAACCCTGAGCTAGACTGAAATACTCACAACTGCGCTCGTAGGAATGCCATGAAGGTAGTATACTTAAAACTCGATCGCCAGGATCCGGTTGAAAGATAGCGTTTAAGTTGCGTACCTGATGCAGCAGATTACCGTGACTTAACATCACCCCTTTTGGTTGTCCCGTCGTTCCCGATGTGTAGATGAGGGTAGCCAGATCATTTTCGCTCTTGGTGATGGGTTTAAGGGTGTTCTCAGCCCCGATCGCCATTAGTTGCTTGAAATTTAAGGTCTGCACGGAAATCGCCCCAGTAGCGGGGTCTTCGTCGGTGAGCAGCACGATTAATTTTAGGGGCAATTCAGGGATTTTCGCCAGCAATTTGCCTAAAGTTTTGTTATTTTCGACAATCAGCGTCTGACTGTCACTATCGGCCAAAATATAGGCTAATTCCTCGGCATCTGCTTGAGCAGATCGTACCGCGTTGGCGGCCCCGGCTGCCATGGAACCTTGGTCGGCAATAAACCACCGGGGACTATTATCGGCAAATAAAGCGACATTTTCGGTTTCTGTGACTCCTAATGCTTGTAAAGCGGCCGCAAATTGCTGAATTTGTTGATAAAGTTGCCGATAGGTGAGAATTACTTCCGGTTTACTGTGGGGATCGTGCAGGGCGATAATATTGGGGAAACGCTGGGCCACTATTGACCAAACTTCGGGTAAAGATTGAATATTTGAATAGTCAATTAGGGTTGTCATAGCAGTAGTTATAGAGAGTTACAAGAGTAATAACATATAGATTAACCATTCGAGGCTCTTTTCGCGGGTTCTCCTAGACAGTATTTCAACAGGTATCTAGTCCTGCAAAGTTAATTTCCTAGTCGAGACTCGGGGAGAGGAGACTTTTCGGTTATCGGTGAACAGTGAACGGTAATCAGGGAATGTTACTGTTACTTAATACTGCTTACTGATTACGGAAAAGGCTAACGGCTTAGATGTATAATTAATTTTGCCTAGGTAAGTGGTTCTAATTAAGTAGAAGATAGATTTTGCCTCTGATCCCCCCCACCCCTAGTAGGGTTGATTCATGAATCAACCCTACTATAAATCAACCCTACTATAAATCAACCCTACTATGAATCAACCCTACTATGAATCAACCCTACCCCTTAATAAGGGGAGCGCGGACAATTTTTAACACCTACCTGCTTAGGTACTTAATAAAGTTGTGATTAGGAGAAAAACCAATGATTGCTTTATCTAACTATAATAATCTCACTCCAGAAGAATATCTTCAGTTTGAAGAAACCAGTCCCATTAAACATGAATATATCGATGGACAAGTTTACGCCATGGCAGGGACGACGGATACTCATAATATTGTTTCTGGGAATATATACACAATTATTCGTAATCATTTGCGGGGTTCCGATTGTCGGGTTTATTTTGCCGATGTGAAAGTCAGATTAGAGAAGCGCAATCACTTTTATTATCCTGATATTATTGTCACCTGCGATGACAGAGATAGAGAAACTGCTACCTACAAACGTTTTCCTAAATTGATTATTGAAGTTCTCTCCGATTCCACAGAAGCTTTTGATAGGGGTGATAAATTTAATGATTATCAAACTCTAGAAAGTTTAGAGGAATATGTCTTAGTGAATAGTAAACACCAACGAGTAGAAACTTTTCGACGGGGTGAACAGGGTTTATGGATTCTGCAAACCTATCAGCAAGAAAGTTTTAGTTTACAGAGTATTAATCTGACGGCATCTTTTCGGGATTTATACGAGGATGTCACCCTCTAGGGAATGAAAAATCATTAAGGTACAACCTCAAAAGGTTGATTTCCATACCGTTTAGTCTTTATCATCTAAAATATTTGTAAAAACTTCTTCTACTCGCTCAGATAAATCTGATGGCTGAAAATAAACTCGTCCAACTCGTCCTTTTAATTTTTGGTCTAGAGTTTCTGGAGTGGAAGAATTGGAAGATTGATTAGATAGAATGGTCAATCTCACTCGCTGACCAGCTAATTTAGCACTATGCTGTAAAATTTCTTCCCAAGTCCCCTCTAAAGTGTTTTGTTCCATAGATATTGATTTGAATTTCGTTCTTTCCTCAGTGTAACAAGCAAAAGATAAAAAAACAAATTCCTGGATTTTTTTGGTATTATTGTTTTTTACCGGGGGGAATAAAACGGATTTCAATTCTGCGTCTGCTTGCATCTGCGTCACGATTAACCGCGGCTAATTTACCCGAGGGTAGGTATAACTGTCCTGCGGAAAAAGCTCGAAATTTGACGTTTTTGAGTTTACCTGTGCTTTCGATTTCTTGCACTACTGCTAAAGCTCGCATTAATCCTAAATCAGTGTTAGAACCGGGTACGAGCATTTTAACAGATTGTTTTCTGCTGGCAACCGATTCGATATTTTTATCGAGATTACTTGTCTTTTGTATTCCCTGTCCATCGGTGTGTCCAATTACTTGAATAAAGTCGATTTCTCTGTCTTTGGTAATGGTTTCGATAGCGGGAATAATACGCTGACGAATATAGGTTTTTAAAGCGGGGTTTAATTCAGCACTTCCCGACTGAAATTTAAATTTTCCTGATTTTTCATCGATAACTATCGGGGTTGCTGTTTGCAGTTTTCGGTTAGCTTCCTCCAGTTTGCTGATGAGATTATAGGACTGAAAAAGTGCCAAGAGGAGAAATAAACTCAGAATCATGAAAGCATTGGACATTAAATCGGTAAATGCGGGATAAACATCCACCGATTTATCTTCATCCCGGTAGTAGGTACGTCTAGACATAATTGCTTAGAATTTGTTAGTGAAGTTATCAAATATGGTGTTAATGTCATCCTGAACATTTTTTTGAGTAGGATTAGGGATTGTCTCAAAAAGTTTTTCTATCTTATCCTTTAAGTTAGAAAATTCAGACTGAACATCTTTTTGAGGAGGATTAGGGATTGTCTCAAAAAGTTTTTTAAGTTCTTCCAACTTCTTATTTAACTTATAAATGTCATCCTGAACATTTTTTTGAGTAGGATTAGGGATTGTCTCAAAAAGTTCTTTCATCTCATCCTTTAAGTTAGAAAATTCAGACTGAACATTTTTTTGAGTAAGATTAGGGATTGTCTCAAAAAGTTTTTTAAGTTCTTCCAACTTCTTATTTAACTTATAAATGTCATCCTGAACATCTTTTTCAGGAGGATTAGGGATTGTCTCAAAAAGTTCTTTAAGTTCTTTCATCTTATCCTTTAAGTTAGAAAATTCAGAACTCATTTCGCCAATTTTCTCCAGTTCTGCTAAACATTTTTGAATTTCTCCATAAATATGTTCAATCATTTTCTGATTCGATTTATTTTCCTTAGCGATAACTTTCTCTAACTTATCTCGCAAAGATTCTAAGTTAGCAGTTAATTGACTGGTGTTGGTGTTCACCGCGTTAATTACTTGAGAAAAATCTGATTTAAGGCTGCCAAATTGATTGGCTGTTTTCTCAATAGATTGGGAAACTGCTTTTAATTGTTCTGAGTTCTTAGTTAATTTATCATCAACTACCATCCCTAAGTTATTGCTTAAAAGGTTTAACTCAGACTGTAAGCTTTCCTTGACTTGAGTAACTTGCTCTGTCACTGTATCAATTAACTGAGACAGGTTAGCATTAGTCACCTCTGGATTATTACTAGAGCGCTCAATCCCATGGGAAGCTGTGAGGATTTTATCGGAGGTTTGGGAGAGTCTTTGCTCAAGACGATTGATAAGTTGATTGCCTAATTGTTTCGACTCGGAGTTAAAGCTGTCTTGATAGGTTTTCACGGTTTCGATTAATTTTACTAATTCTCCCTGAATGTTAGATAACTTTTCTTGTTCGGTGACTAAGCGTTGCTGATTTTGTTCTAGGATTTTCTCAGAGACTTGAGTAACTTGCTCTGTCACTGTATCAATTAACTGAGACAAGTTAGCATTAGTCACATCGAGATTATTACTAGAGCGCTCAATCCCATTAGAAGCAGTGAGGATTTTATCGGAGGTTTGGGAGAGTCTTTCATCGAGACGATTGATAAGTTGGTTTCCTAATTGTTTCGACTCGGAGTTAAAACTGTCTTGATAGGTTTTCACAGTTTCGATTAATTTTACTAATTCTCCCTGAATGTTAGATAACTTTTCTTGTTCGGTGACTAAGCGTTGCTGATTTTGTTCTAGGATTGTCTCAGATTTTTGATTCAAGTCAGTAATTTTTATTCCTAACTCAACCATAGTTGTCATTGAACGGTGGAAGTCTTGAGTTAAAGAAGCTAGAGATTGAGTTGATTGGTTTAAATCTGTAGTAGAATTGGCAAACTGTTGATGAGCAGTCATTAAATCTGCGGTTGCTTGCACTAACTTATCAGCAAATTGACTACTTTCGATTTTTTCGGAAGCTTCCAGAAAACCTACCGCACTATTTTGTAATTTTTGAGAAGATTCTTGGATATTTAAATACACTTGTTCTGCTAAATTGTTAGCTCTTTTATTACTGCTGATAATCTCCCCGATATTCTGCTCTAGTATTGCAGTGGATTGAGAGAATCTCCCTTGGGTTTCTGCTAAACTAGCGGTAAACCTTTCGATATTACCAGAGAAGTTACTTTTTTCAATTAACTCTGATGCTTGTTTAAAAAGCAGTACACTATTTTTTAGTTCCTGAGAGGATTGTGTAAACTCTCGGTTTGCTTGCGTGATAATTGGTACTTGCTCGTTAAGTTCAAAAGCTGAACGCTGAAAAGTCGTCGCACCGGTAGATAAAGTTCCTGCGGTTTCAGTTAATCTTTCACAAACCTGAGTGACTAATTTAGCAGTTTCCTGATTACCATCAGCAATTTTTTTAGCAACTTTCTCTAAAGAAGATTCTAATACTCTCGTCACCTCAGTATGAAAGTTAGTCAGAAATGCTTGCTGTGTATGCACCATGCGATTAACCGCTTTATCCAAGCGACTATTCCCTTCTACAGTCGGCTGCAAGATGTTATCTAAATAGTCTTCTAGGGAACTAATTAGATTTACTTTAGCAAGGTTGGTATTAAAGATTAAGTTAATCACAGTCAGTAAAGAACTACAAGCTAAACCAATTAAGCTAGTGATAAAAGCAATCCCCATACTTTCTAGGGGAGTTTTGAGCTTTTCTCCTAAACTTTGCACATCGACATTATTAATATCGATAAGTGTGCTGATTCCCGTCAGATTGAGAGTAATTCCGAAGAAAGTTCCCAACAAACCAAAAGCGAGGAGGAGATTGGGTAACACTCTTACAAAATAATCCCATTTCTCGCAACTGAGAGATTTAGACATGAAAGTAAATTTTTCTTCATGGTATAAACTATCCACCAAAGCTGCGGTATTAACATCATCTAGTTGACCACTAGCTTCCTTAAATCTCTCCGCTAGATTTAGATTAGAGATAATTTTAGGTATCTTCTCGGAACTTTTTCCCTCAATTAAGTCCTTTAAGTCCTTGACTGTAATTTTCTTCCGAATTAAATCCTTGACTTTTACAGTTGAATCTTGGAGATATTTATAGAGAGTCATCCGGATTCTCACAGCTAAGACGGTGGGAAAAATAACCAAGACTAGAGTTAAAACAATCAGATAGGGGGGAAAAAGGTTAAGTAATGCCATGATAGTTATTGGATACCTCGAATTGTGGTTGATAGAGAGAGTTGGGGGTGAATGTTTCCTCAGATAGCTGGGGAAACATTATTAAGATTGATTAATTTTACCATTCATCAGTAGTGCTAACCTCTGCGGGTAAACTGGGTTGACTACTGTTATTGTTTGTTCCCAGTAAAGTTTGTTGCTTTTGCTGTTGTCTTTCGAGTTTTTTCTGTTCAGCAGCACGTTTTTCTAGTTCCATTTTCAGTTTATTAACAAAACGGGTGATAATTCCTTCTTTTGCCTCCTGTATATGATTTCCTTCTTGTCTAACTACCTTATTTTTGTAGCGAGCATTGGGGTGATGGTCAGGTAAATTTTTGACATTGTTGACAAAATAGCTGACGTTCTGGAAATAATCACCCTCGTTAGTAAATAATAGAGGAGGATTAGCCAAAATCTCATTTTTTGCCTGATTAAGCAGTATCTGTAAAGCATTAATCATGTCCTTACGAGATGCAAATTGTTCTAAAGCAAGTCGCCAATTACCGCTAATGTCAATGATGGACTTATTGTTAAATAAATCCCCTTCGATGACTAATTGATAAGTATCATCTTCCTCATCGTATTCTAGTAAAGCGAGAGCAATTGCGGGATAGAAAATAAACTCTAATTCCTCAATTAATTTGGCAGGTGGTGGGATAATATCAGCAAAATCTATTCTGTAATCATTGTGTAAAATGCTGATTCTCTTTTGGTCTTGATAGATTTTTTGCAACCCAGATAAATCAGTAATTATTCTTAGGGGAAACCCACCAAACTCGTAGGTAATTAGGATTTCTTCGTCGGTTTGAATTGATTCAAAAGAAGTCCCCAGATTAATATTTAAATCAGATTCAAGAGTCTTCATGAATCTTTGCATGGTGGGTGAATTATCGTCCTTAGTCCCAATTAGTAATTTTTTATCTGTATGCAAACGATAGTAAGCATCATTAACATTTATCGGTAATATTAAATCAGCTTCTCGCAGAATTTGCGCCAAGCGTTCAGGAAAATCATGGGGTCTATATTGACCCATAAATCGCTTAATTACTGCATCAATTTTATTAGTGCTTACCGATTGAAACTGTTTCTCGATTGTTGCTGTTAGGGTCTCTTTGAGAGTTTCATTATCAATAACAAAAGATTGGCTAAATAAACTGAATAGGGAAGCATTATAGCCTAAATTATTGGTGACTTTTTGGCTGACGGAAATGTATTGAGTTCGGGAGTTACTGTCCGGGATACAGTTATCAATATTCTCCTCTGGGAAAATACCTTCCCCAGTCATCTCGTCGAGATTTAACTGCATTAACTCCTGTTCGTATTTATCGTATTCTGTGATTAACTGATATAGGGATTCTTTCAGTTGTTGTATCTGCAGCATTCGACTGGAAATATGCTTGAGAATCGCTTCAACAATCTTTCTAGATTCGCGATTGATGCTGAAATTAAAGTTATGCTGAATTAATTTTTGTCCGCTTTGAACGTAGTCTCTTAACTCGGCCTTGATTTTCTCGCTATTGGCATTTTTATTAAACATATTGAAAACAGACTTTTTCCCGTTTATATCTTCGAGAGTTTGTTTAACATTTTTCCAAATATTCTCAATTTTTTCCGAGGAATGAAACCCTTTATTATCCTGAGATAATTCCTCTAGATTACCCTTGTAGGTATTAATCTGTACTTGTAAAGCGACCAAAAAAGATAGGCTATTTTCCAAAGAAAATTCTAGGCTATCAGGATTAAGAATAATCTCCAAAAATTGGTCAATATCTGACTTAAATTTTTCCATTAACTTAGGTTGAGTTTGTTGGGTCAGAGTTAACCAGATTCCGCGACTGCTATCCGTTTCTCCCCCCTGTACTTTGCGAAACTCTTTTTCTAGGGATTGCTTGACGGTTTGGGGTAAATTCTCCAAATCTTGACTATTGGATATTTCTTCCTCTAGGGAATTTTTCCAAGAGGTTAAAGTCTTAGAAAAAGTTTTATTATTCTCTAGGGTTGCTTCTTCCAATCTGGCAGTAAAATAATCCTTATTACTTTGGGTACTCCAATTAGCTAGGAACTTACTTAATAACTCTTGTCCACTGGGACTTTGACCATATCCCTCTAACCAAAATTTAATTAATTTGAGAGTAAAACGATTGAGACCAATCTGCACAATTCGGTCGCGAGTAAAATAAATCCTCGCTAGTCCAAAGGACATATAACCTTGACACATCTGAAAAGGATGATTATCTTTACGAATCATCGGGTCTTTATGGTTATCCCGATTGCTTTTGATGTGAGGAGATAACTCATCGGCAAAATCCAAGAAAATCTTGTAAGCAATGACGTTACATAATTTACCTTTGTTATTAATCCGGTAATCTCCCGCAGTGCGATTAGAAACTAAGTAGGCAAAATCAAAAGGAGAACGTTTTTCATCGATGTGGACGAAATTTTGTTTATCATAACAGGCTTGAAAGGAATTACTTTCATTGGTATAATGATCTAACTCTTTCAAAGCTGCATAGGTATTAGCTCTCATAATTGCCCCATCACCATAAAGTTTAGGACTAATTACCAAATAACCAAAGGATGTATATTCGGCGGTTTGTTGTAAAATATGACGCAAAGTGTAGGCCACATCGAGGAAAATGCCGCTACCAGTTCCCCCACACAAAGAACCGACCACAAAGACATTTAACCCCCCTTGGACATTAAAACTTTGACCATTAACTTTACCGCTAAACATAAAGGATTCATGACCAGAAGTTCGTCTTTCCGCTGCTTCAATTGCCTCCTGAATTTTTTGATAGTTATGGAAGAAAGCTAAACGACCGACGGGACGAATACCTCCCGCACCATTTTCAATGGCAGTTATTTGTTTTTTTAGTCTTGGGTCTAACCAGCTTTCAATATGGGAAAAGGGACTTTCAAAAAGGGTTTGGTGTTCAAGTTCATAGATTAGATTGTTAACATCTTGAGCATTCATATTAATGAATACTCTTTCAGCAGCTGATAAAAGAATTTCTTCTCCGTGATAGCTATTTCCTGTGGGTAAACCCGAACCATTGAAAGCGTTTTTGTCTGTGTCAATATGAACAAAACTGACAACGGGTAGGTTAGATAACTTCCCATACTTATCAATAATAAAGCGGCGAATTCTCATTAACACATCTCGACCAGTACCACCTAATCCGATGATAATTGTCCGTTTGATAGCGCGGGTTTGACTGGTGTTAGCCATGGTTTAAATCTCCTGAGTTATTTTTTGCTAATCTGAATTTGTAGGTCGAAATCTTGATGGTTATGGTGATAGGTTAAAGTCAGGTAATTTTTATCTATTTTTACCTCCTGAGTTAGTTGATTACCTCGATAAAAAATCTCTGCTTGTTTAGTAGGTTTCAGATATAACTGATTGCCGCGTCTTTCTAAATAGCAGCGAATTTCTTCCCCGGCACGAGAAAAGGTATTCCTCTTATGTTCTTCACCACCGATGTTAATTCTTTCGGATGTTTTTAAAATATATTTTTGGGTTTCATCTTCATCATCATTAGAGGAGACTTCAATAGTCCAAGCAGTATTTAACAGCAACCAATGACGAATTCCCAAAATACTCGCTACTATTCCCCCAATTCCCATTAATGTAATTACCAATGCTGGCAACCATAACTGACTCCAGATATAAGGATTAATCAAACAGGTTTCTTGTCCTCCCGGTGCGGGAGTGCAGAACTCTTGTGCTGTGGGAGCAATATCGACCACTGATAGTTTGTATTTATTGCCGTTAGTGGCGGTAATTTCTTGGGTTCTTAGATTAATTGGTAGGGAATTAAGCCAGTTTTGTCTCTCCAAACTTTCGGGAGAATCAGCAAGACGAAAAGGGCTATTTTTTGGGGTTTCTATCCACTGTTGTGAAGTAATCCCCGCAGCAGTAGAAAGGGGTGCATCGGTAATCCAAACTACCGACTGGGGTTTGATAGCTTGATTGGCAGTTAAACGACACTGATTTAAGCGTGCCAGTCGAGTATAAACGTGCCATTCTGCTCGCTGAATATCGGTATTTTTAGCACTTTGGCTAGATTGCCAGGGAATCGCTTTTAAAACCGCGTCTATATCTTCCCTTCCGCGAATTAAAATCGGTTCTGTAATCGGTTGGATATTATCAGCAAAGGGGACTAAATAAACGGAATCGTTATTTTTTAAACTATCGCGAATAATTTGACCGAGGCGCGTGCGTCCTTCATCATTAAAGTTAACACTGCCGGTAAGATCGATCGCTAGGATAACATCTCGTCCC
>NZ_JADEXI010000070.1:0-13119 GCF_015207185.1 Microcystis sp. LEGE 08355
AGAAAAGTCATGAGCAAGCTAGAGGTTTAAAGACTGAGCGGGTTCCAATTATTTTTATTAATAAATATTTTACACAATTCATACCAGGTAAGCAAGAGGGCTACGCCACTACTACCGAATCATTACCGATTTTCCTTGTTCCTAGAGAATTCGTGGCTAAATGCTTACCGCTCACTCCCCGTAGCGGAAAGACCCATTCGGCCGTGAACTATCGTTTCTCAGAGGTTCGTGTCAATTTTTTACAAAACTTTATGATCAATTTTGCATAATTCTCATGAAAACTAACGATAGAAAAACAAGGGAGGTTTAAAGTTCAAAGTTACTTTACGATCAATTTTGCATAATTCTCATGAAAACTAACGATAGAAAAACAAGGGAGATTCAAAGTTCAAAGTTCCTTTTTTCTGAAAATCTTCCACCATAGGTGTCCATTGGCAAAAGAAAAAACGAGTAGAGGCTTACCCCATGCAGTTATACCATAGAGAAGTACAAGCTTTCCAAATTCCCGTCCCTTGGTTACTAGGAGTTACCGTCGATTGTACGGCCTCCATTTCCAATCGAGATTTTGCGATTGCCAAGGATCAACTAATCAAATTTCTGGTCGCCACTCATCTACGAGGTCGATCTTTACCCGGTTTACCTTCCGATTTTGTATCCGTTACCGCTTTTAAAGATCGTCGAAATATTTTCGGACCGCCTCAGCCTTTAAATGTGGTTAAAATGGACAACGAAAGTCATGTAGCCGCCCTATGTCAGTGGGTTAATAACCTACGAAATGATGGTAGCAGTACCGCTCTATACGATGCGATTAAAATCGCTTCTTCCGAGTTGGTAGCAATGGACAGCTATCTTCCCTATCAATATTTAAAACTTGTCCTCGCTATCACGGACGGGGGTGATAATAACTCGAATACCAGGTTACAAGACCTGAGTTATTTTCTGAACTCTAATCTTTGTTTGTCAGTGATCGGTGTAGGGAGTTCGGCTAGTTCCCAACTGTCTTCGATTAGTCGATACGCTACCTCGACTCATTCGATCGGTAACTTTGGAGATCTATATCAAGCCATGACTATTTCTTTGGGAGTTGTTATCGAGCGTCAGGGATTGATTCAATTCTAAATCGGCCTACCGAAAAAGACTTCATGGTTTCTTAAGATTCGTTTGCGTAATCGCAGGTCACAGGTCAGATAGGAGAGTAGGGCGGTAGGAAATTCGGTAAAAATTCGGTAGGTAGTGTATGTGATTGCTGGCCTCTTCCTTTCTTGGTTCCTCTTGTTTCTCTTCGGTCCATTTTTATTTTTATTTGGGGTTGTGTTAATTGCCATCGGGCTATTCAATGCGAACCCTCCTTTGATTGGTGCTGGATTCGTCTATGTTGCCCTGGGGATGGCTGGTGTGTGGTTGAGAGGAGGAAATTAAGCAATATCTAACAAGGGTTAATGTTTAGGCTCTCTTGGCGTTATTGTGATCGGCGAATCCGATCGAAGAAAGGGCGTAAGCCCTAAGCCCAGCAAGGCTTGCGCCTGGGAAGGCTTGCAATCAGAATGTAACATAGTAAGGAAGTGGGACTTCGGGGCAATTTTCTCTTACTGATCTCGCGTCGATCGGGTTTGCGGGTTCTTTCGGGATCGGCTCGGTGGGGAGACAGAGAAAAAAAGGGTGCGTGATCGGGAAAAACCAGTACAATCAAGTCATACTACCGATCACTGCCATTCAATCGAGACGTATCCCCGATGACCAATTTCTCCCCAGACCCTAATCCATTTCCCGACTGGCTACGCATGGAAATGAAAGTCAAACAGAAACAGAATGCTCCCTTCAAGCCTAAACAAATTGATCTGGTAGCAGATATTCGTTTTGGTACACACACACTAAAAACACATTATGGAGAAATAAAAATTGGCTTAAATAAAGGGAAATTACAAACCGTTATAGAAAACGGAAAAGTTCCTTTAGGTAATATCCACTTAGTCAATCATTTGACGCTACAACTTGATGTTAAGATAAAAGAAGAAGTCACGAATGAAACGCAGTTCGGTGTGAAAGGTGAAGTCAATGTGTCTGACCAACGAAAAATAGGAGGTAGCCTAGGGGCAGAGAAAAAAATTGGTCAAAAAAGATCAGAAGAATATCAAGATAAAAAATATGGTGTGAAAACCGAAGGGGGAGAAAGTGATCCGATCTGGATTTTTACATCGATTACGGGTGAGGTACTAGAGGGATTACTTCAAGAAGCAACCTTGGCCACTATTGATGTAACGAAAAATCCCTGTACAGTTGTATCCACATTTCAAAAACCTGAATTAAAGGATATAGAAAGAATTGAATCTTCTGGGTTATTGACAAATTTTATAGACAAGAAAAGAAAGACAATAATACACCAGTTGGTTATCAAGAAAGCTTTTAAAAAAATCTTTAAAAATCGTGCTTATCTTAGCAAGACTTCTACGGTTTCTAAGTAATTAGTAAAGAATAAGGAGTTATATAATGGTTGCCGAAATATGGGATGACGAAATGGATCAACAACTTCGGAAAGTGGTCGAAAAACTTGAAACGACAAAAACGGATAAATTTTCCGAATTGGCTACAATTGCTGGTCTGAATATTGCAGAAGACTTTATCGGAGTCGATTTAAGTGGGGAAGATTTAAGCAATGATAATTTGAGTGGGGCAGACTTCAGCGAAGCGGATTTAAGTAACACTAACCTGAACGGAACCAATCTCAGTGGGGCTAATCTCAGTGGAGCTAATCTCAGTGGAGCTAATCTCAGTGGAGCTAATCTAAGCGGTGCAAATGTAACGAACGCTTTATTTATTAGTAATCTTGGACTGAGTGAAGGACTAGAGAACGACCTTCAGCAACGAGGGGCAATAAATGTAAGACTAGCACTGATTGAAGTTGCTTTGAACCGCTCAGAGCAAACCCTTCAAGAGTTAGTTAGAAATGCCCAAAATTACCCAAAAAATAGCAAAGATAGAATTAGATGCGTAACCAAAATAGTGAGGGAAATAGTCGGAATATACAAGCAGAAGATCATATACCCTTCCGTTTCCCTTACTTCTTCCCCTCTAGCACACGAAATATGGAATGAAGCTCTACAGAAAACGTTAACTTCGGTTTTGTTAAACATTGATGAGTACAATCCGCAAGAATCTTTATTCTTAGAGTGGGTGAATGGGATACTTGTACAACAGAATAGTAGTACGAACGATCCATACACCCCGATCGCTCCGTCGGATGTAGCCTCGATCGAAAACTGGGAACATCTATGGGAGGTAATCGAACAAGATCCCCGAGGACGATTCAAAGAAAAATTCTGGCAAACCCCAGAAGCGAATTTTCAGGCGATCGCTTTACAGCGACGAGATAATAAATCTTGGGAGGAGATTATCAAATCTTTCGGCCTTACCGATAAAGCAGAGATAGGTAAGTTCTATCGGGAGTGTATTCAGGAGTTTCGGGGGATTTTCGAGGAATTCGTGATTAGAGGACAATCCACCGCACAAATCTCCAGAAGTTTACCAACCTCTCCAGAGGCTGTCAATGCGATCGCTAAAGTACAGTTTTCTGGTAAAGTGGTATAAGTGGGGGGAGGTTAAAACATGACTCGCATAGCTCGATCGCCGTTCCCAAAAGAGCTCTCCCTGTTTGCTATAACAGAGAGGAGACACATCGAGCATCAGCGATCGAGAATTTGGATAATCAAAATGGATGAGCTAGAGAGGGTAGATGAATTAGCGCTAAAGGCGAAAAGTTATCCTAAAGGCAGTAAGGATAGGGATAAATACTTAACCAGACTAACGAACGTGATCTGGCAATCCCGGCCAAGTTGTCAAAACAGCTATCAGTTACCCTATTCTATCTATATGGAACTACAGCAGGACGCTATCCAGCAAGTCTTTCTCCAATTGTATGACCAAAAAATTGACGAATACGATCCCAATCAAGGTCATCTTTTACATTGGTTTCGGGAAACACTCGGTTTTCGGTTTCAAGACATCTGCGAGGAGCATCTAAAGATTCGTCGTTTTCAAAAAAACCACAAAAAGAAACCAGTTCGGGATGAATCTCTTGATAAACCTGTATATCAAAATGATGATCCATCTAGTACGACTCACCTCGACAACTTAGAGCAACCCGAAACTGCTCATCCTCGTCATAGAGAATATGAAAAACTCAGAGAACTAATTGAGCAAGATCCCACTGGAAAATTCAGGCAAGCTCACGTTGAAAAGCGTGAGGAGGTGACTTTTCAGGCGATCATACTTGGCAGACTCGATGGGCGATCGTGGAAAGATTTATCCGAAGAATGGAAGATACCCGTTCCAGTCATCTCGTCTTTTTATCAACGCAATATTCAAAAATTTAAGCCAATCTTTCGAGAAAATCTTGACACTTAATGTAACCAATAAAAACCAATTGAAGCATAGGATATCCTGACCATGAGCATCGAAAACGAACAATTAACTTTTCCAGTACCTTTGGGAATGTCGGATTTTAACTGTGCTAGAGAGTTTAGCGGACAACAGAAAAATACCGCCAAAGCTCGTCAGGTTTTGCTCAATACCTTAGCCGTCCGTGCCGTTGGTTTTTATTGTTGTAATTTATTGAGTGTAGAGACGGATTTTGAGAATAGTGATAGCTGGGACAGTAGCACTCGAATCCTCATGGATGTAGCGGATTTAGAGATCAAGGGATTAGGGAAGTTAGAATGTCGTCCTATCCGGCCTGGGGAAAAGGTTTGCTATGTTCCCCCAGAGGTTTGGGAAGACAGAATAGCCTACGTCATAGTAGAGATCGACGAAAAAGAGAAAATAGCAAATATATTAGGTTTTGTCAGAAAAGTGGCTGCGGAACCAGTTTCCCTTGAGCAATTACAACCCTTGGAAGATTTGATAGATGTATTCGATTCTATTTCGCTTCAACAACGAATTGAACAAATTATACGAATCGAAAAACTTTTAGCTTCTGATTGGCTAGAATCAGAAAAAGTCTTAACAGCCAGTGGACGAAGTGGAAGATCTCGAAGGATCAGTCAGTCATCTCTTGATTCCTCGGCAATGCTGTTAAATAAAGGAAAGTTAATTAGCATAGATGGACGGGACTTTGCTTTGATGGTTGACATCCGGCAACAGGAGAATGAACAAAATAAAGTTAAGGTGTCTTTTGAGTTAATTCCTGTCGGAAATATTAGAAGTTTACCTTCTGGGTTGGAATTCGCCTTACTAGCTCCCTCTGGCAAAATGTTAACCTCGGCGACCGCAAAACAAGGGGATAACTGCCTAAGAATTACTCCTATTTTTGATCTGGAAAAACTAGAACTTGCCAAACAAAATGGAAAACCCTATCAAATCAAAGTCACTTTTAATGGGAAAACTCATTCGGAAAGCTTTCCCAGTAATTGATTTAGAGCTTTTTTTTGAATTGGCGATGAGCGATTACAAAACAGTAGGAAAAAAATTATGCCGCAGGAAGTTGAATTTAATATAGTTACACAAGATATGCAGTCTTTTTTGATCGAGATCAGAATCAGCGATGATTCTAACTCATCCAGAAGTCGTAGAAGACTTTCTGTTCCATTTTATCCAGATACACTAAGGGACTCTCTTCAGCAATGGCAACAGGATTTCCAACTAATAGTCAATAATGGTAGAAGAACACAGGCTGCTGAAAATAACCAGAATATCATTGAGAATGAAGACGATGATGATGATTTACCCTTTGATGATTCAGATAACAATAGTTCGTACAATAATTGTTGGGAATCTTATGAAAACTTAACCACCGAATTGAACAACTGGCTTAATTCGGGGGAAGATTGGTCAAAGGTTCGGGGTTGGCTAACTCAAGGCCTTGATAAATCAGAAGCCGAAATTCAAGTTACTATTCAAACCGATGATCCTATCTTAAAACAACTTCCTTGGCAAGCCTGGGATTTATTCTCTAAACACTACCCTCAAGCGGAAATCGCTATCGGCCCCCCAGAATATGAACCCCCTCAAGGATGGGGAAAGATTAAACAACATCCCCAAGTTCGCATCTTGGTGATTTTAGGTTCCGATGACAACATTACCCTCGATGAGGACTCAAAATTACTGAACAGAGTCCGAGAACATGGTGCGATACTAGAACCTTTAGAACAGCCAACCTTAGATGAATTGAAAAATGTATTAGTTGAACCTAAAGGCTGGAATATTATTTTTTATGCCGGCCATAGTGAAACGAATGCTGAAGGGAAAGGAGTTTTACATCTCAATGAGCAAGAGAGCATCACTATTGATGATATAAAAGAACAGTTGGAAGTTGCCATACAAAACGGATTATATCTAGCGATTTTCAACTCTTGTGATGGCTTGGGAATTGCCGCTCAATTGGCAGAGTTACGCTTACCGCAAAGTATCGTGATGAAAGAGGAAATTGATAATCAGATGGCGATCGATTTTCTGAAATATTTCCTCGATTCCTTCTCCCGCAACAAATCTTTATTTGTCTCGGTGGGTAACGCACGACAACATCTGAAGGAAACCTATCATAATCCGGAGCAATTTCCTGGAGGACATTGGCTACCCGTCATCGTTCCTAACCCCGCAGTTCCCTTAGCCACCTGGAAAGAGTTTTTATCCGAGTCCGAATTGTCTCTTATATGGCGTATTCTCCTAATTATAGGGGGAATAATAGGAGTCTTCGGTTTACCTCTCAGCATCCTTTATGAATTTGGTTTAGAGAAAGCTATATTCTATGCGAAGCTATATCCTCATATTATCCTCTATCCTCTTTTTATGTTTTGGGCGGCTCTATGGCTTGTTTATAAAGGTTTTACCCAAATTATCAACAGATCAGCCCGGGGTCTACAATTAGGCATATTAGCAATGTTAGCTATCTCTGTCGTACTTCTTGTGATAGAGATGAGTGGTTCCAATATGTTTCTATTAGAGCTTAATAAAACGGCTCAAGCAAGTATCGATCTATCAACTTTTAACAAAAACATGATCGCCGATATCCAAAAAATACCGAAAGATATTCTAGATACGCAAAATATTTTTCAGAAAGACCACCTCGTGATTAGTAAGGCAGTCCTTGAAAAGTCCTTGTCTAACTATATTGCGCTTAAAAAGGATGATCAGATACCAGAAGAGCGAGCGAAAGGTTTCCATAAACTTATGGAAATCGGTTTAGATTATCCAGCAACTTGGAAAGGACAAAAAAACTGGATTTCTCTGAGTCGCTGGTTTTACGCGTATACTTTTTGGGCGATCACTTTTACAGGTTTATCATTTTTCGTTCTGTGGGTACAAAATCAAGATTTCAGAAAATTTTATAATCAAAGTAGATATTTTGAGTATTTAGTATTTGCTCAAGTAATGGTCGTCTTTTGGATTCCTTTTAGACTTTATTATGTCGTAAAAACCAAGAATATACTTTTTGGTTACACTGGTTTACAGTGGATGAAACCGTTAGAACCTTTTGTGTATTTAGTGATTTCCATTTTATTTGTCTTTACTCTTTGTCAAACGATTCGACAACAACATAAATATAGAATGCTTATTATAACAATAACAATTGTGTCGATCGGTGTTTCTCTGTGGATTGGCTATGGACTAACCGATATACTCGATCGAACCTTCTTTTTAAATACTCCTAACATCGGAACATGGATACTTGTCCCCATATTGACGGGACTAGCCATTTATCTGTTTTTCAACTACCAAGACGAATAATTTTAACTGACGAATAATTTTAACTACTGAATATTGAAAAAATAAATGACTAAATCTTAAAAATTAATGAAACTTTATCACTTGTCAAATCAGTACAAAGGCTTGATATTTCTCCTGAGATTTATCGGCTTTCTTCCTGTTCCATTCATTCACGAAGAACATTTTTTACTAGCGACAGAATTTCAAAAATTTATCACTAAAACTTATAGCCCTTTCAAGAGTGAAGATCTACCAGTATTATTCCTACAACACGGCATGAATACAAGGGGAATTGAAGATCCCCGCATTCAACAATTAGCAAAAATTCTAGCTTCAGTTGGTTATCGAGTGATTGTCCCAGAATTCGCAGAAGTTAAGCAATTGCTCATTACTCCAGAAACAATCAAGCACCAGAGAGATTGTTTAAAAGCCGTTTCTTGTCTCTATCAAAAAAAAATTGGCTATATTGCCCCATCGTTTACGGGGGGACAGGGATTAATCGCCATCTCTCCAAAATCGATACAATCGATCGTTTCTTCCATTCTATTAATCGGTTGTTATTCGGATTTAGGTAAAGCACTAGAATATTGTCTAGAAAATTATGATCTAGACAACTATGGTTTATTGATATTTTTCTATAACTTTATCAACTTGGTGATTTCGGACACTCAAAATCTAAAAAATATTCTTCTAGAAATTATTGTCAAAGAAAACAATCCTGCCCTTGTAGAAAATACACTTGGGGATTTACACGGTTATCAAAGATTGTCTGATCGAGATCAAAAAATCTTGAATTCCATTTTAAAAAATAGTGATTATAGAAAACAGTTTGTTGACGATATCAAAAAACACTTATCCGCAAAATTCATCTATCAACTCTCTCCTATCAATTTTATTCAACAGATCGATCGTCCTATTTTTTTAATTCACGGAGATAAAGACCCCGTGATTTCCCCAAAATCAACCAGAGAACTGTTCCAAAAAATATCGTCTCATGGTATATCAGATTTTCTGATTTCAGACTTGCTGAGTCATGGAGACGTTTCTCCTTCTAAAATTATCTATAACTTATTTTCCTTGTTGTCAATATTTAATCGATTCTTTACCTATACCCAATAATCGATCTATCGCTCCCTTCGCGCAATCTTAACAATACCTGCCAGGCGAGAGCGTTTATTAAAATAAACCAAACTCCGAATCCCTTATCTCGCATCCATGTTACCCTTGCCAGTATTGTTCGCGTCCCTGGTATCGATATCGCCCTGGGTGGGAAAGTGAAAAGCCTGACTCTCATCGATACCCAACAAAACCAAGAAACTATCCCTTGTTTATCGAACTGTGAATTCGGTATTCAATTTGAAGAATATAGGACTTACGCACTGTACAATTTCACCATGATGTATATGAACGAAAATCCGTCGTTTCAGACTTTTAGCGATTAACTTCTGATCAATAGCGATCACTTAAAAATCATCAAAAAAGCACGTTAAAATGCCCAAAACCCATATCCCATATTTGGTCGATCCTGTCAATGCCTAAGTCCTAGAATAATTATCTTTTAAACGCTTTTCCACAGGATAAAATCCCCATGCTTCTCTCGAAACTACCCGCCCTTTCTCTCGGTCTAGCCCTCGCGACAATTCCGGTGAGCGCCTCGGCCAGTACCTTTAGTAATCTCTTCGCCTTCGGGGACAGTTTGACCGATAGCGGTAACGTGGCCATCGCCACCTACCCGAACTATCAACCCGTTCCCTTCGGTGGTTTGATGCCTTCCCTAGCGTACCAAAGCGGTCGCTTGACCAATGGTCCGACCTGGGTGGAAACCTTGGCAGCCCGTCTGGGGGTTAGCGCGTCTCCGTACCTAGAGGGAGGGACGAATTTTGCATTCGGGGGCGCAAGAACTGGGCCTCTGGGAACCACCCCGCCGACTCCTCCCAGCTTACTAAACCAATTTGCCCTATTTCAAACGAGTACGGGGGGAATCGCCCCATCGAGCGCCCTGTACATGGTTTGGGGGGGGAGTAATAACGCTCGCGACGCAGCCGGACAGAAACTCGCAGGGGATAGTGCTGGGGCGAGCGCAACCTTGACGGGGGCAGTTGGCGATCTTATTACGATTATCGGGGGACTGAAAAGTGCAGGGGCTGTTCATATCCTGGTTCCCAATCTGCCAGATTTAGGGCTGTCACCAGAGGCGACGCGGGAGGTGTCGGGGGCGAGCGCAGCGGCCACGGCGGTTAGCGTGGAGTTTAATGCCCTTTTACGGAATTCATTGACAACTTTTCGCAATGATCCGACGATCAATCTGATCGAGATCGATACCTTTAGTTATTTTGCCTCGATCACCAATTCGCCTAGTAGTTTCAGCTTAACAAACACCACCGATCCCTGTGTGGATCTGACGACGGTTTGCACGAATCCGGATGAATATTTGTTCTACGATGGACTTCACCCCACCGCCGCAGTTCACCGGCAGTTCGGCGAGTTCGTAGGCACTCAGGTGGTGGTGGTTCCCGAACCAGGCGGGATTACCGGTATCTTGCTCGTTACGGGGATCGGTGCGTTGGTGACAAAACGAAAAGGAACGGGTTCGACTCGCTCGACCGTCGCTCGACTTCCCTGAATTGTTCCTCCTAATGGGACTTAGACAAAAAACAAATCGATAAAAGCCTCAACTCCAATCCCCGCTTGGGATTTACTTCGAGAAGCCCAAAATCGCTGAAACCCAGATATATCAAGGAAAATCATAAATCGAGGTTAACCCTTTGTCCCGTAATGGTTTGAGCCTTTTTTGCTGACCGAAAACGCCTAAGTCCCACTAATAAGCTAAAACGCACTTAAACCACCTAAAATAGAAATAGTAACTTGAGAAAATTCCTACTTATGCCAGCCAAAGATTTCCTAGACTTAGAAGAAAAGAAAAACTTACAAAAAGCTCTTAAAGAAGAAGAAAGAGCAGAGGTTAGGGAAAGAATTTTAATGTTTCTCTTGCTAAACGACGGAAAAACTCAACGAGAAATAGCTGAGTTTATTGGCTGTTCACTCAAAACGGTCGCCCACTGGTGTGTTCACGGCGATCCTAACAATTTAGAAAGTCTAGAAGATGGGAGAAAAAATGGAAATCATAAAAAAGCCCCAGAGGAATATATTAATTTACTATTGAAAATAGTTGATGAAGACCCGAAAAAATTGGGATAGGAATTCGGGAGATGGACAGCGGCAAGATTAGCAGAGCATCTAGAAAAGGAAACAGGAATTAAACTGAGTGGCTCGCAAGTGAGAAGAATATTGAGAAGAAAAAAGTATGTGTATATCTGGGCGAAATCTAGTCTAGAAGATAAGCAAGACAAGAAATTAAGAAAAGCATTTAAAGAAAAATTAGATGAATATTTAAAGTTGGCTAAAGAGAAGCCAGAGTCAATCCAGGTATGGTTTTGGGACGGGGCTTTCAAGGTGGCGACGCAGGTTCGCCACAGGGTTCCCCTCATGAATGTGGATTTAGTTTGAGAGTAATAAGAAGGAGAGCTTGGACAAAAAAAGGAAAGCGAAAAAAAGTGAATGGACAAAGAAAAAGAGGAAGGGTGAATGTGATGGGAGCCTTAAGATATAATGACAAAAAACGAGTCGGTTTTATGAGCAAAAAAGGAAATTCAGAAACTTTCCATGAACAATTAAAGAAACTTCATGAAGAGATTCGTCAAGAATGGATAAACTTGGGAAATCTGCCCGAAGATTTTCGAGAAAAGTGACCGAAGATTATCATTA
This sequence comes from Microcystis sp. LEGE 08355, assembly GCF_015207185.1. Lineage (NCBI taxonomy): Bacteria > Bacillati > Cyanobacteriota > Cyanophyceae > Chroococcales > Microcystaceae > Microcystis > Microcystis sp. LEGE 08355. Next base: position 11,464 of record NZ_JADEXI010000070.1, read on the forward strand.
TATTAGACAATGCTAGTTATCACAAAAAGAAAGATGTTATTGAGCAGGTGGAAAAAGAGTTGCCCAATATTAGGCTAGAGTTTTTACCAGCTTATAGTCCAGATTACCACCTAATAGAATTATTGTGGCATTCCGCTAAAGAATACATATAGTCATTTCAATTAAGATTGAGAATATCAATGCCAGAGTTCATAAGGGTTTAACTGGTCTAGAGTGTATCAGACTTATCTGAAATGACTATAGCTAATCGAGAATTTGAAAATAAAGAAGAACTGGAAAAAGTAGTCAATCAGCTTTTAAATGAAGGGGGATTGATTATTAAATGGAGTAGAAAACTTAAAAATAAGGGTAATGCTGTCAATGTAACTTAAATGCGTAAAAGCTTACCCTTGACTGTGGAAAGTATCAAGAATACCTACGCGGCTGGACGAGGAAAAAGAAAGAGTCGATACGGAGCAAAAAGTAAGCGTGGAGGGATTCCGGGGCGTGTGGATATTCTCCTCTCCCATCTCCCCCGCAACGCGCAGGAAGTGGTCTCCCCACACCCTTCTCCCCCAATACTATCGGGACGGGGAAGAATTGATCGGGGGTAAAGAAGGAGAAATTTCGCTACCTCGATCGAATATTTCCAGATTCCATTGACCGAAACGATTACTTTCAAAAGCAATAAAACGACCGTTACCACTAATCGTCGGACGACGCACTTCTCCTAAAATATTTTCGGTGATATTTTTTGCTTGCAGAGTTTGTCGATCATAAATATATATATCGGGTTTACCGGACTGTTCCGACACATAAACAATATAACGACCATCGGCACTAATATCCGGTTGATCTTGATAGGTTTTTGCTTGATTTAACCCGGGTAGGGGAACTAAACGATTAGCCACTCGATCGAATAAATAAATCGTTCGTTGTCCCATGCGATCGGAGGCAAAGACCAGATAACGACCATCGTAGTTAAAACGGGGATTATCTTCCGAGGAAGGGGTATTTAAAGTATTTCCTAAAAGCTGTTGGGGAGGGGTGACAAAACCCGCATCACTACATCCCCCCAGACTGATGATATTAACCGCAAGCAAAAGTCCCAGAAGTTTAGGAAACCTGATCATCGGTCGGCACCGGGGAAGGAAGGATACAACAATTAATATCATCAAGACAAACTTTACCCCAATGCAATGCCCAACGCACCAATTCCACCCGATTATCGGTTTTTGTTTTTGTCAAGATATTACTAATATGATTATCAACGGTACGCTTACTAATCTCCAGCTTTTCCGAGATTTCTTGATTGGTTAAACCATTAGCCACTAAATCGAGTATTTCTAGCTCTCGATCGGATAATGAAGCGGCTGTTTGAAACTTCCCAGCAGACATAAGTATAATTCCTCTCGTATATGTACTTATCATTCTAGAAGAAATTTTTCTCCTAGGAATCGATAATCAGTAATCAGTGATCAGTAAAGAGTAATCAGTGAAAAGACAGCACTGTTACTGCCATTTGATGATGCACACTTAATACAGATGGTTTGCGGCAAAAAGCTTTTCCTGGGGGCCGGGTGTGGGGTGTGGGGTGTGGGGTGTGGGGTTTTATCGATTTTCAGGTGGTAAACTACCTAATTTTCAGGGAAAAAGTCCCGGAATTTTCCCCCCGAT
>NZ_JADEXI010000071.1:0-12995 GCF_015207185.1 Microcystis sp. LEGE 08355
AATTCCGGCTACTAATCCCAGATGGTCTAGATTTTTGACTTCAATTTCTGTTGATTGATTCATGGTCGAACAGCCCACTGCCTAAGTTTTCCAACAATTCCTATTTTTTCATAATTAGGGGTCTCAATATCCCCCTAGCGGCCACCGAGAAAACCTTCACCAGATAAGTATTTTTACTCAAGTCTCTGGAGGGGGACAGCTTATGTGACAGTTGAGGGTGCGGAATGTGGGTAATAATATTGCCACACATCAAACACCAGCCCCCCCCGAGCGGAGGAACGGTTACACGACAATACAGACGAGGTTGATGATGGGGTTTGACTTCAATATGAGTCCCTAAACAAACCAAGGGACGAGCATACTCTAAAGCTAATTCTTGAGCTACTTGTCGCGAGCGATGATTATCTGTAGCGACGACGATTAAATCCGCTGTCGCTATTTCTGCTTTGGCTTTCTCATCTTCTACGGAAAGAGATAAGGCTTTAACATGAGAACCAATAGCATAAGTTCTTTTAATCAACCATTTAAGATAGTGAACTTTGTACCATCCTTGGTCTACCATTTCTTGAGTAGCAGCTGGCATTCGATTGAGATTTACTGTTTCTAAACGGTCATGATCAATAAATACCCAATTTTTGACCCCCAATCTGGCCAGTTGTTCAGCAAACACGGCTCCAATACCGCCACAACCAATAAGAGCGACTTTTAATTGATTCAGGTGTTTTTGTACAGTTTCTCCAAAAACTTTTTGTCGAGCAAAGATTAATTCTGTATCTTCGCCAGAAAAGTTACTATTGATTGGTGTTAACCAAGAACGACAGAATTCAATTGAAGTATGATTAGTTCCTTGACGATTCCAAATCCGAAATTTTGATTTTTCTAGGGACTCATTGAAGACTCCAGAAATCAAGCGAGGCTTTTCTTGGTAACAAGAAGCGAGAAACTTAGCGTATTCTGCTTCATAGCGATCATCGACACAAGAAAAGGAAGGAGTAGCATCGCCAAAATGGGTATGAATGTGAACTACATCTAATTTCCGAGTTTTACTTGAAGAGGAGGACTTCGAGAGAGCGCACAGATAAGTATCTAGTAAATACTGATGAAATTGCTGTTTGAGTACCAATCCACTAGCCGATTGATGTTCGTAACAATCAGCAGTAGGTACAACCCAAGCTTGAGGAATATATCTGACTTTTTTCTTAGATAGCTGATGGCGTTGACAGAAAAAGAAGCCAATTACTTCTTCTCTGTGTTGACGAGCATCCAGCATTGCTTGACGAAACTGTTTCCACATTAAGGGAGGGATGTGTAGTAATATATCTTGGGGTTTTGGTTGAGTATTCATGCTTGATTGATTATTGGGATGAATGAAGCTAATAGAGAAGATGGAAAGATTGCTTGAATCAATCTTCTACCCTTTTCCCACACTTTTAAGGCTAGGGTTTTATCAGAATTTCTTCTGTCGTCAGACGTTATTAATTGCGTGGCGTGCGGTGATAAATAGGGTAACGAGATTGTGTCCTCTTTCGGGATTATTACTAGGTCGCCAAGAATTGAGCCATTTATCTCGGTTAAACCCGCCTCCGAGTCCTACACAATACCAATACCAGCCTTCTTCACTTAAGAATGGTGCGCCGTAGTAACTTTGTCTAGTAAAGTGATGATCCCCTTCTCCGACCGTATCCCAAGGATAATTAAGGTAGCAGCCAATAGGAGGAAGCCGTGGATAATCTGGTGGTAATAAAAACAAAACATCAGAGTTAGAAACTTTGAATTTACTCGAAGACAAAGGCATTCTCTTAATTAAAATTGCTGTGTATTGCACGTCACCAATTGTTTTACTCCCAACCACAATAGTTTTGGCTACTTTGTCTAGTAATTTTAGTTCGGCACTTAGGCGTGTATTGAGAGTAAATTTAGTTGCATTACTACTAATAGTTATTGTCATTTTTTTCTTTATCCTTTTACAATTTTAGGAACTGTCCAAACTTTTGAACCTTCTTTGAGAGCTTCTGTATCTTTCAAGGGTTTAGTGCCACCAAAGCCTTCTTCCATTACGTCATCATTGCCAATTTCTGGAAGTCGAGAACGTAAATCTTCAACTGTTGTTCCTTCTGGTAAATCAATTAGCTTGCCATTAACTATTGCTCGCATAAAAACTCCTGATTTGTTAATAAATGAATCCCTCAAGAAATGTTTGGTGTGCGCTCTTGATTAAAAATCTATTTGGGTCTTTGACTCAAAGCAATTTTCTTGACATTTCAGTTGATTGTTTTCTTCAACTAATTCATGATGAACAAGAGAAGACTTTGTTTTTTGTGGGTGCTTATTGAAAGGATAAATATCGAACCAATCGCAAAAATAAATAATTACAATCATCAGTGAACTACCAAAAGTCAGCCACAATAATTTTGTCGGTATTTGTTTCTTGAGAGCAGTTAACTTATTTTCAATTTGAGGCAATTTCCTATTTTCTAAAAAGTCTAATTGTTGCTTTTGTTCTTTCAGGAATAGTTCCATTCTTTTTAATTCTCTTTGATAAGTTTTAGCATGATTTTCTTGTCTTTGTGTCCAGAGATTTTCTAAGTTTTCACAATTTTCTTTCAGGTATTGAACGTAAAGTTCAACTTGACGGATTAATGCTTCTCGCTTTACGTTTTCTGTTTGTTCTATTGTTTGTTCTAATTGTTCAAAGGAACTTTGCACTTTCTCAACTTCTTGATTAAGTTTTTCGAGTTGTTGCTTGAAGGGATCAAAATCCCCTTTTGGTTGACCAAATAATTTGCCATTAATTATTTTCACGGTTACTCCATTCGTTTGTTTAAAGTGTGTCATCATGCAAGTAACTAATCAAACACATTGTTATTGCCAATACGATGATAATCTTGTGTCCCATTTTGGGCTTCAAAATCATCAAATAACTCTATCAAATCGATAACACTATTAGCAGAATTTTTCAAATCGTTACCGAGAGATTGTTCGACAGAAGCGACTTCAACTCGCATTCCTCGTCTTCTAAGTTTTTGTGCTAAATAAGCAAAATCAGAATCGCCAGTGACTAAAACGACAATATCTGGCTTCATTTCTAAAGCTAATTCAATAGCATCCATCGCCATTACTACATCAACATTGGTTTCGTAGTCATTACCTTTAGATTTGCCTTCTTTTGTAACAACTAAAAACCCGTTACTTTTTGCCCAGTAGATAAATTTTTCTTTGGTTTTTCTTTGTTCAGCAAATCTTTCTTTATCTGGAGGTAAACCCAAATAAATTACCATTTCAATTAGTTCTCTTCCTTCCTGAGGATCGGCTAAATAATCACGGATTTTTTGCCAATTAATCTTACGATTAAAACTTTGAGCAGATATATGGGTATTATCGGCATCGGCAAAGACTAATACTCGACGCATAAATGTCATAAAGCTAACCTCTCAACTCCAATTTCATTAAACTACCCTCTAAGAAGAGGGGGTTTCCGATTTCATTTTTGCCAAATCATGGGTTGATATCTTTCTGTCTTTTTCATCAAACAAGAAATGTATTCTTGGACTTGAAGTTCTAAACAACTACGCAAACTGACTTGGCGTTGAGTTTGAGGATGGGTAAGTTCTAAAGATAGTTTTTCTTCCCAATATTTAAGGAACTTCTTCAGAGAATCTTGCTGTAAATAGACGGCACCTTGTTCATCTGGGTTAGTAAAGTTGTCTGGAGAAAAAATATTTTTGTTAACTAAGTAAACGATTAAAGAATCAACAATTTGAGCGCGAAATTCTTCCATTAAATCTAAAACTAAAGCAGGATGATTTTCTCGACAGGTATGCAAATTCCCAAAATGAGTATGTAATCCAGTTAGTTGTACAAGCGAAAAAAGATGCTGAAATAAAAGAGTGTAGCCAAAACTTAGTAAACTATTGATGGGATCTGTTGGAGGACGCATCGTTCTTTTGGTAAAGGAAAAATTTCCTTGAAATAAAGAACTTAAACCTTGAAAATAAATATTAGCAGCTTTTCCCTCATATCCCCTTAATGATTCTAAAGATTCAGCGCTATTTAAACTATTGATAATTTTTTTGAGATTGATAACGGCTGTTTTCACTATCTCATTAGGATGACGACGCTGAAGACGCATCAATAAAATTCTCGAATTATGCACTTTAGCACGAACAATGGCATTAGCTTGTGTGTTAACAAAATCACTATTTTCTGCTTGTTTAACTTGTTGCGTTAAATAAGTAATTTTGGCTTGTATTTCCGACTGTAAATGTCCCAAATAATATCCTTGAGGTGAATAATAAGTGATAGGAATATTATGGAATAGCGCTGCTTGTACCGCACCATGGGATAAATGACAGTAACCAAAAAGAATAATATTTTTAACTTGGTTCACTGGAACTTTAAAAAGTTGTTGCTGCTGCTGAAAAATTTGAAACTGTTGGTGCTGAACTTTAAGAGAAGAACCTTGTTCTACTATATATAAAGTGGACATAAATTAATATAAGATATACTTTAAGGGTTGAAGTTGACAAAAAGATATTCAAAAACTAGCTTTGCACACTAGATAAGCTAAAGCTGGAATCGCATAGGGAGCATCTCATTTATGCAAGTGAGTAATTATACTTGTCCTAAAACTGTTTTCCAGTAAGGCTTTCAAAATAGCTTGACATAAAGATTTAGGGGTTATAAAGGTGAGATGCTCCCGATCGCATAGGCATTAGCGTGGAACAAATTCTATTGTTTTATGCCGATGGAATGGGGGGTTTCTCAACATTTTTCGTGGGTTAGACACAATGCCTGAAAATCTAGAGTTTTCGTTGAGGTGCGTCGATGCCTTGCCCAGCAAGGCTTTGAGCCTTATGACTGAGGTAACTATTGCGAATCATTATTAATAATGTCTATGCTTTTCAATATCCCACGAAAAATTGCTGTACAATCCTTATACAGCCTAGTTTTGCCAAGCTAGTCTTTTAACTTCTTAGCAAGTTTAATTAATGGAAACTTTGCCTGTTCCGTACTTTGACGGTGAGCAGTACTCTTTTAACTTCTTAGCAAGTTTAATTAATGGAAACGCTTGGGCTCGGGCGGCTTAGCCTTAGCTTTAGCCTTAGCCCTTTTAACTTCTTAGCAAGTTTAATTAATGGAAACGCCTGAAAGAAACGAAAAGAACCAATAATCCATCTTTTAACTTCTTAGCAAGTTTAATTAATGGAAACTGACTGCAATTGGTGTTGTATCCGTTCCTCTTGTTCTTCTTTTAACTTCTTAGCAAGTTTAATTAATGGAAACGCATTGTCAATGAAGAAAGGTCTCTTAGGCCAAAAACAAGACCTTTTAACTTCTTAGCAAGTTTAATTAATGGAAACATTTTTGGCCTCTTGAAATTTTCTTATTTTTACCATCATGACTTTTAACTTCTTAGCAAGTTTAATTAATGGAAACCATCGGGGGTCTAGTACTGATTCTTGTTCTTGTCGGCGTTTCTTTTAACTTCTTAGCAAGTTTAATTAATGGAAACCATCCATGTTTTGGTAGTCACGTTTAGAAATGGCCGCTTTTAACTTCTTAGCAAGTTTAATTAATGGAAACGTCGATCCTGGCGATGCGGCTTCTAAGCAATATGTGGACTTTTAACTTCTTAGCAAGTTTAATTAATGGAAACTTTTTCTTGCTCTGGGAATTTCTCTTGGTCCCCAGAATCCTTTTAACTTCTTAGCAAGTTTAATTAATGGAAACGAAAAAACCAACCATAAAGATTGGGATTACGAGTTTCTTTTAACTTCTTAGCAAGTTTAATTAATGGAAACCAAAAGGCAAACAATCCGCCGACAATGGTCAAAAAGCTTTTAACTTCTTAGCAAGTTTAATTAATGGAAACTATAATAAAGAGGAAGCCCTCTTCGTCTTCCCCTTCCCCTCTTTTAACTTCTTAGCAAGTTTAATTAATGGAAACGAAATATCCCTAAAGCGGGCGTCCCTCACTAGAAACCTTTTAACTTCTTAGCAAGTTTAATTAATGGAAACCTAGGTAGATGGCCAGTATATTGTTTCTAGTGAGGGCTTTTAACTTCTTAGCAAGTTTAATTAATGGAAACGAAAGGAAGCCAACGGGCTACATGATGCCGTGGTCGCCCTTTTAACTTCTTAGCAAGTTTAATTAATGGAAACCACTTTGTAGGCCTTGTCGTATCGCAGAGTTTCAAGACTTTTAACTTCTTAGCAAGTTTAATTAATGGAAACATGTTGACAAAGCCTTGGCTTTCCTCAGCCGTCCAACTTTTAACTTCTTAGCAAGTTTAATTAATGGAAACTTTCTCCAATTCCGTATTGCAAGAATGCGATACAATATTCCTTTTAACTTCTTAGCAAGTTTAATTAATGGAAACACCAGACAAGCTAATAACTAATTAAGGCAGGGACTTTCTTTTAACTTCTTAGCAAGTTTAATTAATGGAAACCCGTTGGGAGGCTTAAACTGAACGTTTGTTCGTAGACCTTTTAACTTCTTAGCAAGTTTAATTAATGGAAACAATAGAACCCGGGGTCCGTAGTCGTTGGGTAGGTCGTCCTCTTTTAACTTCTTAGCAAGTTTAATTAATGGAAACGTCGGGGTTACGTCGGAGAATCATGCTCTGATCGGCTTTTAACTTCTTAGCAAGTTTAATTAATGGAAACGATGAAACCCTCGTCTTCAAGCTCGGGGTTTTTAGAGGTGCTTTTAACTTCTTAGCAAGTTTAATTAATGGAAACTTAAAACGGAAGCGGAAGCGAAAAACAAACCGGCAATTTTTTTCATCTTTTAACTTCTTAGCAAGTTTAATTAATGGAAACGAAGATGGGTAATATAGTATCCGCCCAATCGTACCATTTAAACTTTTAACTTCTTAGCAAGTTTAATTAATGGAAACACGCAGGGAATTGCGCCGAAAATGTTTTTTTTTGCACAAGCTTTTAACTTCTTAGCAAGTTTAATTAATGGAAACGCCAAACCTTTGCATGACAAAGGTTTATTGTTTTTTCTTTTAACTTCTTAGCAAGTTTAATTAATGGAAACCCTTGTTCGGGTTTGCAAGTGTAATAGTCCGAAAGTACTTCTTTTAACTTCTTAGCAAGTTTAATTAATGGAAACTTGATGCCAGTTGGCATAAATTGTTGAACAATGTTTCTTTTAACTTCTTAGCAAGTTTAATTAATGGAAACGGTATAGATTTGTGACATAAACACGATCTCCTTGGGTCTTTTAACTTCTTAGCAAGTTTAATTAATGGAAACGTTGTATCGAGTGGCAGAAACTTCTGCTATCCGTATCCATTTCTTTTAACTTCTTAGCAAGTTTAATTAATGGAAACTTGCCAATTCCGACGCTGCTGGTCGGAGTTGTATCTTCTTTTAACTTCTTAGCAAGTTTAATTAATGGAAACACACAGTGCGCCAGAAACAATGGAAAAATACCAATAACTTTTAACTTCTTAGCAAGTTTAATTAATGGAAACGAAAGGAGGCCATTCAGCATGTTACGATCCTCAAAACTTTTAACTTCTTAGCAAGTTTAATTAATGGAAACAAAAGGCTCCATAAATACCAAAAAACCAAAACCAAAAGCCTTTTAACTTCTTAGCAAGTTTAATTAATGTGAAGCTAACGATTAGTGAATAAAAAATCTCCTACTTTAATTTTCTAAGGAGATTTTTTTACTAATAAAGGTGAGAGATAAGATTTTGTTTTTTCTAGATTACATAATATTGTGGAGGGGGTTCAGGGTGTTTGCTACCGATAGTTAAAGTTTTTGAGGTAGCATCTTTTGAGAGCCAATAAAATCTAACATTATCTTCTTCTGGTTTAACTTTTTTTTTGACTTTTTCATAAAGTTCTCGCATTTCCGCTAAAGATAAAAAGCACTCAAACACAGAAAACTGTACTCTTTTACCGTATCCTTCCAGAAAGTTAGATAATTTAGTGCGTCTTTTATTGTCAGGAATATCGTAAACAATTAATACTAACATTAGGAGGCTCGAAAGAAAGGTTCATAGGCTATAGATGACAGCAAGCTACGTTTATACAGCCGAATTTGTAATTGAATGGCTTCTCGGTAAGAAATCTGAGATGAAATTTGAGAGTGGGTAACTTTTTCAGTCATTCGCTTCTCAAATTGATTCAGGAATAGTCGTCTCCCCTGTTCAGTTAAATAGATTCCTGGCTTTTCAGTTAAAGATTCAAAATCTTTAGATTTTAGGATAGATTGGTTAAATAAAGTTAACATTAAACTATCAACAATGGGCGACCGAAATTCTTCCATTAAATCGAAAGCTAAATAAGGTTTTTTCTTTTCACCATAATGAAAGTTACCCAAATAAGGAGAAAGACCTTCAGCAATAATTAAACTGAGAACATTGTTAAATAAAAGAGTGTAGCCAAAGCTTAAAAGAGCATTGACTGGATCAGTTGGAGGTTGACGATGACGTTGAGAAAAATTAAAGTCTGGGTTGATTATTAATTGTCCCAAAGCGGAAAAATAGCGAGCAGCACTAATCCCTTCGTAACCTCGTAAACTGTCAATATTATCTACCAACTTTAAAGCTTCAAGATCGGTATTAATCCCTGAAATTGCTTGTTCAATATCTAAAATATTGCGCTGACGATTTAATCTTAGTAATAACTGTTTAGAATTGATTAACTTGCCTCGAACAATAGCTTTGGATGTATTCAATTGAAATTGGTGATCATTCTGGTGTTGAAACTGTAGTAATTCCACATTCAAATTAGATGCTTCTTTACTCCAAAGGTGTCCTTTATATCGCCCAGAAAGACTGAGGAACAAGACAGTAATTCGTGATTCTAAACAGGTAGCGATCGCTGGAGTAGATAAATTAATATTGCCAAACAGAAGAATTCTTTCCACATCTCGAATGGGGACTTCTATTTTATCCTTGTCTGGTACATGAATAAGAAACCGAAACTGTTCTTTCAACAAGCTTGTTCCCTGTTCTAGTAAATATAATGTAGCCATTGTCTGATTCCAAACATTTTTTTGAGGACGTGGCGCAACTTGTATTTGTTGTTGCTTTGGATTGGAAGTATTAGTGAGGGTTTTAATTTCCACAGAAGACATGATTAATTGCTGAGATATTTCTTCTTTTTCTGGTTGTAACTCTTCTGCGTCTGAACTTTTTTTTTTCCAGTTGATAAATATTCGCCGACTCTCTGTGTTTTCCGATCTCCTTGTTTTTTCTTGGGTTTATCTACAGGAAAGATAGCATTTTCTAAAAAGCCATGACCTAAAAAACAAAACCCGTGTTCAAAGTCAGTAATTTGGGTTTTATCACGATTAATATTGAGCTTAAGAGAATCAAGTAGATCAACAACTTCCGAGTAAGCTTGTCTAATTCTTTCTTGAGTACGAGCTAAAATTAAAAAATCATCTGCATAGCGTACTAATTTAATATCCGAATTAGCAATAGTGTGATCAAATTTATCTAAATAGATATTAGCAAGCAAAGGAGAAATAACCGAGCCTTGAGGTATTCCTTTCTTTGGTAAATTCAATCCTTGCTCGCTTAATATGCCTGAAGAAATCCAAGCTTTGATCAGACATAAAATACCAGGGTGATCGATATATTGACGTAATTGGACAAGCAATATCTGATGATCGATATTATCGAAATACTGAACGATATCTGCATCTAACACCCATCGATATCCGAGATCACGCCAATCAGCGACTTTTTCTACCGCCTGAATATAAGATAGATTAGGACGATAAGCAAAACTACAAGGAGAAAAATGAGGTTCAACCAGAGGAGCAAGCACATTTAAAAGAGCTTGTTGAACAATTCGTTCTCTAACGGTTGGAATTCTTAATTCTCGCCATTTACCTCCTTCTTTAGGAATTTTGACTTGTTTGTAAGGGTGAGGGCAATAAGTGCTATTAGCGACTGCTTCTCTTAATTGAACAAGATTAAAATCTTGATTTTGAGCAAAATCATCAATGGTTTCAGCGTCAACTCCCGCACAACCGTTATTTTCTTTGACTTTCAACCAAGCTTGTTGGAAGTTAGACAAATTGAGAAAGTCGTTAACGATGGTTATCATCAGGCAAATCCCAAGAAAAATAGAATCAAGATGATTCTATAAATCTCTCGGAATGACCTCTTTCCCTAATCAACCCCTTCCTTATTCGGATAGAGACTGGAGTTTAGAATAAAGCCACTCAAGAGTAAGCTAGGTAAGGACTTGAGAAATTGGAGTATCTTCTAGGTTCTGTGTGAAAATGGTATAATGATAATACAGAACAGTAGGTCGGTTATATGGATAAATTTTAATCAACTCCTCAATTTATCAAATGTAACAGGTTCTTCGGTTTGTGTTGTACAATGGACTGGGGTTATAAGAGATGAAACCCTTATAGAGAAAGACGTTTGGCGATTTTTATCAAGTATTTTTGATCTAGAGCGAACTAATCAATTAAATCTCTTGCCAGATAAGGATTTAGTCGATTTCTGCCCCCTGATCGAATCATACCAAGTAACTAAGAACCGTTAAGAAGGCATAATAAAAATAATGAGAAACGAATAATGGATACTAAAACTAATAAGAATATTGCTCCTAAAATTCGCAAATTGGTTGAGACAGCGAGGGAACTATACCAAACCAAATATGCCCTCAATGTCACAAGGCTCACCAGTCTCAAAAGTCTTTGCCAAGAAAAGGAAGCCGCCGCTAATTTTGCACTGTACCTAGCTAAATTGGTAGTCAAACAGATGGAATCTAATCAAACTACCAGGTCTTTTCTTGGAGAAGAAGCCTGGACAGAACACTGCCAACTAATTAACCATACTGTTGAAAAAATGGAAGATTACCTAGAATATCCAACTCCAGAGAAACGGCAGGATTTGCATAAATTGTTAACCCAACTAGAACAAATTCAAGGTTGGGAAAGACACATAAGATTTGGAACACAAATTCGTGTCATCAATAACAAATATGCCTTAATAATTGAAGATGCCCTGCGCTGTATGACAAGTTCAGATTATCCTTATTGGAGTTACCAAATGGCGAGAGATTATGCTGAACGCTATAACTCAAGCTGTGGCAGTGGACTAACTTCTGAATCCGCTCCTTTAGTCGCAGAAATTGCTGAGTTTTGGTGTCAATATTATTTTGGCAAAACTCTCACAGAGAAATTCCCTGATAAGAGTTGACATCAAAATAGAATAAAATTTAATAATTTTTATCTCCATACTGTTCAGGAGGTTGCCCTACTAATTCAGTAGGATAAGCTCTTGATTTTCTTCATTTAGAGGGGCTACATTTTCCCAGACCATCTCAAATTTCCATTCTTCGATTAAATCATAAATAAAAATTAACTGACTTCTCGATGATAAGGATAAATCTCCTAATTTCTAACTATCATTGTAAGGAGGAATTTCGGTGAAAGGATGGAAAATTTATGTCGTGCAACGGGAGTGTCAAATCAACGAGGTACAGAGGTTTTTGGGATAGGTAAGTCATCTGCACTCCCGATGGCAAAGCCCCTCAAGATAACGATTTGTAATTAGTTGAATTATATACCAATTTTCAATCGTCGTGACTAACATCTAAACAGAATATTGACCTTGATTAAAGTTGGCCGTTCTCGATACTTTCTTACGTTTCCGTTAATCTTTCGTCATCGATCGCTGCCCAACGATAAGGTCTTGTCCACTGTCCGAGTGATTCTCCCCTCACTTAACGAACCAAACTGCCGTATCAACAAAAACCTTCGTCACTTGAAATGCCCATGCTGCTCACAAAATTGGCTAATTGTCAATAGCGTTTTAGGTGCGCTTACCTTTAGGTAGGGATAATTACATGGTTTGAACGGAATAAAATTTTAATTTTTCCTCAATCTTTCTGACAATTCGGAGCGCTGTGACTCCCGAAATCTTCAATTATTCTATTAAGTGCTATAATTCTATTGATGAAACAATTTTTGCTGGTAGCTAGTTAAGCTTAAAAGGAGTTGATATTATGTTAGTTAAAGGAATTAAAAAAGGCAAAACTATTGAGTTATTAGAGGAAGTTGATTTTCCTGATAATGAAGAGTTATTAGTAGAAATTAGAGAGGTTAATAATTTTTGGTCAGCCTTGCAAGATTTTAGACAAAGAGTAGATTTGGCAAGTATTGATGATGATAGTTTTGATAATTTACGCGACAAGTCAACGGGGAGAGATGTTCGTTTATGACTCTCAAATATTTGCTAGATACTAATATTTTGTCAGAGGCTAAACGACCTGACCCGAATCAGAAGGTCATGACGAAGCTAAGATTATCTAAACGGGAAATAGCCACAGCTACTCTGGTAATCCATGAGCTATTATTTGGTTGTTTTCGACTTCCTCTGTCTAAAAAACGCCAAGACTTAGAGGATTATGTAAATAACGTTATTTTAGCCAATCTACCTTTATTAGATTATGACTTAAAATCAGCCCAATATCACGCACGGGAAAGGTCAAGATTGTCTAAATTCGGTAAGAGTCCTGCTTTTGTCGATGGTCAGATAGCGTCTATTGCTTTTACCAACAATTTGACTTTAGTTACCAATAATGTTGATGATTTTCAAGATTTAGAAGGTTTAGTGATTGAAAATTGGTTTCTCTAATCTGTAATTGTTCCGTGTTAATACTCGATAAATCATTTGCTCCCCCAGAAAGATGATTACTGCGTCATCGATCGCTGCCTAACGATAAGGTCTTGTACACTCCCCTCTCTTAACGAATCGCTAAGTGAGAACCTCGAAAAATTCGTTAAGTGAGCAGCTCAAACCAGGTTAAGGTTCCGTCATCGATCGCTCTCTAAGGATCGGGTTATGTCCACTCCCCTCACTTAACGAATCGCTAAGTGAGAACCTCGAAAAATTCGTTAAGTGAGCAGCTCAAACCAAGTTAAGGTTCCGTCATCGATCGCTCTCTAAGGATCGGGTTGTGTACATGGTCGGTTTCAATTCTCCCCTCACTTAACGAAT